>JAWKHS010000025.1 GCA_041394705.1 Vicinamibacterales bacterium | reverse complement strand
TGGCGGTGCTCGACCCGGCCGCGCTCGTCGTCGGCGACGGGGCGACGATCCGCGACGCGCTCGGGCATCGACAGCCCCTCACGCGGGAACGCGTCGAGCAGTTGCTGGCCCAGGGCGCGCGCCGGCCCGACGGACGGTACCGCGTGATCGCCAGCCGCGCGCTGGCGGGCAGGCCCGTCGGTCCGTTCAAGTACTTCGGCACGCGGCCGGACGACCCGAACGACGTGTTCCCGCACGAGCACCGCCGCGAACTGCGCGGGCTCCGGGCCTTCTCGGCGTGGCTCAACCACGACGACTCGCGGTCCATCAACACGCTCGACACCCTGGTGACGGTCGGGGGGCGCACGATCGTCCGCCACCATCTCATCGACTTCGGCTCCACGCTGGGCAGCGCCAGCGTCACGGCGCAGAAGCCGCGGGCCGGCAACGAGTACATCTGGGAGGCCCGGCCCACGTTCCTCACCATGCTCTCGCTCGGGTTCTGGGTGCGGCCCTGGATCAAGGTCGAGTATCCCGACTATCCGGCGGTCGGCAACCTGGAGGCCGCCTACTTCTGGCCCGACCGCTGGAAACCCGAATACCCCAACGCCGCGTTCCGTAACGCCCGGGCCGACGACCTCTTCTGGGCCGCGCGGCGCGTGATGGCCGTGTCCGACGAGGCGATCCGGGCCGTGGTCGGCTCCGCGGAGTACTCCGACCACGGGGCCGAGCAGTACATGGCCGACGTGATCATCGCGCGGCGCGACAAGGTCGGGCTGCAGTGGCTCACGGGGATCAACCCGATCGTGGACGTCCAGCTCGATCCCGCCGGCCGGCTGACCTTCTCGAACGCCGCCACGCGCACCGCTCGCGCCTCGGCGCCCGAGGGCTACCGCATCGCCTGGGCCCGCTTCGACAACGCCACCGGCCAGTCGGCCCCGGTCGGCGATCCGGCCGAGGTGACCACCGAGGCCGCCGAGGCTCCAGCCGGGGTCCTGACCGCCGACTTCGTCGAGGCGTCGATCCAGACACGGCACCAGGGGTTCCCGGCCTGGCGCGAGCCGGTCGTCGCGCACTTCCGCCGGACCGGCGCCGCGTGGACGCTCGTGGGCCTTCGGCGCACCCCGCCGGACTGACGCTGCCCGGCGTTGACACGGCGCGGCATGCGGCCGCACTCCCTGCGCGGGCGTCCTCCGCCACCTGAACCTCGACGCCCTCACGCGACGCCCGCGCCGATCACGAGGCTGTGCGCGGGCGTGTTCCACGCCGTGACACCGTGCCCTGAATCGGAGCACGCCGGCGCGACGTCCCGATCGGTATGCCACCACGCGCAGCCGCGCGGCGCGACGCGCACATCCCCGGCGTCCGGCCTCGGGGGCCGTGCGACGCCTCGCCGGTGTGCTGTCGCGGAACAAGGCGCGGCCGCACGGCCACACGGGGCTCACGCGCTAAGTGGTGTGTCTCCAACAGGTTGAGTCCACTGCGCTGGCATGGCACCGGCGTTGCTCAACGGGACGACGTGAATCTTCCACGCAGCCCACGAGGAACGACCGTGAACAGCAGAACGAGCATCAGCCGCCAGCACCCGCAGCTGCGCGGCAAGGCCACCTGGAATGCGCGGCGGAAGGCCATCTGGGCCGACCGAACCCTTCAGGCGCGCCGCGTCATGGGCCTCGGCCTCGCGGCGATCGTCGCGCTGACGATGCTGCCGGCCGCGGCCTCGGCGCAGCACCTCGACATGCGGATGCGCGCGCACCTGCGGAACCACCCGGACAACCTGGTCAAGGTGATCGTCAGGGTCGAGCCGGGCCGCCGGGGCCTGGTGAAGCGCCTGCTCCGCCGCTACGACGCGACGCTGCAGAACGAGCACGACCTGATCGACGGCATCACGCTCTGGGTGACGCCGCGCCAGGCCGAGCGGCTCGCCAAGCACCCGAACGTGCTCTCCGTGTCGGAGGACGCGCCCGTGGTCAGCACGCAGGTCGGCAGCCAGCCGAACCTGCAGCAGTCGGTCGGCATCCTGCCGTACCAGACCGGCGTCGCCGGCACGCCCTACGAAGACGGCTACGGCATCGGCGTCGCCGTCATCGACTCGGGCATCGCGCCCCGCCCCGATCTGGCGGGCCGCATCGTGGCCTTCCGCGACTTCACGACCGGCGTCGCCCTGAACGTGCCGCCCGTGGACGGCTACGGCCACGGCACGCACGTGGCCGGCATCATCGCCAGCAACGGCAGCGGCGCCGGCTACAACCAGGCGTTCCAGGGCGTCGGGATGTATGTGAACCTGATCGGGCTGCGCGTGCTCGACAACACGGGCGCCGGGTCGACGTCGAACGTCGTCGCCGCGGTGCAGTGGGCGACCGCCAACCGGACCGCCTACAACATCAAGGTCATCAACCTGTCGCTCGGCCACCCCATCTACGAGCCGGCGGCGACGGACCCGCTGGTGCAGGCCGTGGAAGCGGCCGTGCGCGCCGGCATCACCGTGGTGGCCTCGGCCGGCAATTACGGCGTGAACCCCACGACGGGCGCCGTCGGCTATGCCGGTATCGGCTCGCCCGGGAACGCCCCGTCGGCCATCACGGTCGGGGCCGTGGACTCGCGCGGCACGGTGTCGCGCGGCGACGACCGCATGGCCGACTACAGCTCGCGCGGGCCGACGTGGTACGACGGCTTCGCCAAGCCCGATCTGGTGGCGCCCGGCCACAAGGTCGTCTCGCTGGCCGACCCGGTGAGCACGCTCTTCCTGCAGTATCCGACCTTCCGCGTGACCGCACCGAATGCCCTGCAGGCGAACTACCTCCGCCTCTCGGGCACGAGCATGGCGGCGCCCGCGGTGGCGGCCGCGGTGGCCGCGATGCACCAGGTGAACGTCGAGATGGGCACCTTCACCACGGGCGTGCCCCGCACGGCCCTCACGCCGAACGCCATCAAGGCCATCCTGCAGTTCACGGCCACCGACGTGAAGACCGACGCCGGCGTCAGCTACGACCATCTCACGCAGGGCGCCGGCGAGCTGAACGCGCGCGGCGCCCTGGACCTGGTCCGCAACATCAACCCGTCGGCGCCCGTGGGCAGCTGGTGGCTGACGGGCAGCGTCAGCGAGTCCTCCACGTTCGGCGGCGCCGTCACGCCCTGGACCAAGTCGATGTTCTGGGGGCAGAACATCGTGTGGGGCGAGTCGGTCTACACGAACAACATCGTCTGGGGCGAGAACATCGTCTGGGGCGAGAACATCGTGTGGGGCGAGAACATCGTCTGGGGTGAGAACATCGTCTGGGGTGAGAACATCGTCTGGGGCGAGAACATCGTCTGGGGCAACAACATCGTGTGGGGCAACAACATCGTGTGGGGCAACAACATCGTGTGGGGCAACTCGGCCACCCGCGACGCCGGCGCCGGCACCGATGCGAGCACCGACCCGCCCGAGGTGACGGCCGAGGACACGACCACCGTGATCAACGTCCCGGTCAAGAAGTAGCGGCCCCCCCCGGCCACGGCGACGACGGGGCTGGCGCATGGCGCGCCAGCCCCGTGTCGTGTACGCCGTCACGTCGTGCCGCCACGCAGCCTCGGCCGCGCACGCCCGTTCTATACTGACGACGCATGCCGCGCATCCTGGTGGCGGAGGACGACGCCGACATCGCCGATCTCGTCCGCCACTACCTCGAGAAGGACGGATTCACCGTGGAGTCCACCGCCACCGGCAGGGACGTCGCGGCCCGGCTGGCGGCGGCGCCGTCGGACTTGGTCGTCCTGGACCTGATGCTGCCGGACGTGGACGGCCTCACGGTGTGCCGCACGCTCCGCGCCGATCCGGCCACCGCGGCGCTCCCCATCATCATGCTCACGGCCAAGGCGGCCGAGTCCGACCGCATCGCCGGCCTCGAGATGGGCGCCGACGACTACATCACCAAGCCTTTCAGCCCGAAGGAGCTCGTCGCGCGCGTGAAGGCGCTGCTCCGCCGTGCCGAGCGCGCCGTGCCGTCGGCGGGCCGCCTCGACTACGGTCCACTCGCCGTGGATCTCGACCGGCACCTGGTGACGGCCGACGGGCGCGAAGTGCGGCTCACGGCGAAGGAGTTCACGCTGCTCAGGTACCTGATCAGCCACCGCGGCCGCGTGCTGTCGCGCGACCTGCTCCTGTCCGACGTGTGGGACTACTCCTACACGGGCGGCACGCGCACGGTCGACGTCCACGTCCGGCGCCTGCGCGAGAAGCTCCCGTTCCTGGTCGACGCGCTCGTGACCGTGAAGCAGTTCGGCTACAAGCTCCAGGATCCGGCCCCGACGGCCGCCGGCCAGGTCCGCGGGGACTGACGCGGCGTGCGACAGGACGCCCGCGCGACGGTGTTCGCGGCCGCGGCCGCGGTGTCGGCGGTGGCGTTGGCGTTCGTGTGGCTCGTGATCGCCCGCGGCGCCGTGACCCGCCCCGCGCTCGCCGTCGGCCTGGGGTTCGGCCTGGCCCTGCTCCTGGCCTTCGGGGCGGCCTCGATCATCGGCGGGCGGCTCGCGGCGCGGGCGCGCGCCATCGCCGAGGTCGGCCGCCGGTATGCGCTCGGGGACGTGAGCCGGACGGGACCCGACTACGGCGACGACGAACTGGGCCTCGCGGCTCGCGCGCTGGACCACGCGGTCCAGGAGCAGGAGCGGCGCATCGTCACCCTCCAGCGCGATCGGGCCCGCATGGAAGCCATCCTCGGCAGCATGGTCGAGGGCGTGCTGGTGGTGGACGAGAGCGCGCGGCTGCAGCTCGTGAACGACGCGGCCCGCCGGATGCTGCGCATCGATCGCGATGCCGTCGGCCGGCCGTACGTCGAGGCGCTGCGGCACCCGGGCGTCGTCGAGCACGTGGGCCGGGCGCTCGGGGGAGGGCCGGCGTCGGCCTTCGAACTCGCCTCCACGCGCGACGCCGGACGCGACCTGGCGGCCCGGATCGCGCCGGTCCAGGGCGCCGGCCGCGGCGTCGTCGTGGTGCTGCACGACGTGACCGAGCTGAAGCGCACCGACCAGATCCGGCGCGACTTCGTGGCCAACGTGTCGCACGAGCTCAGGACGCCGCTCACCGCCATCCGGGGATACGCGGACGCCCTGGCCGACGACGCGGACGATCCGGACGCGCGACGCCGCTTCCTGGGCATCATCCAGCGGCACGCCGGCCGGATGGAGCGCCTGGTCCGCGACCTGCTGCGCCTGGCCCTGCTCGACGCGGGCAAGGAGGCCCTCGACGAGGCGCCGGCCGACGTGCCCGCCATCGTCGCGGCCGTGGTGGAGGATCTGTCGCAGGCCGCGGCCGCCAAGCGGCTGGCCGTGACGACCGACGTCGGGCCGGACACGCGCGGCGTGCGCGTGGACGGCACGAAGGTCCACGACATCCTGCGGAACCTGATCGAGAACGCCACGAACTACACGCAGGAGGGCGGCGCGGTCGCCGTGAGCGCCTGGCGGGAGGACGACGCGCTCGCGCTCCGCGTGACCGACAACGGCCCGGGCATCCCACCCGAGGACGTCGGCCGCGTGTTCGAGCGGTTCTACCGCGTGGACAAGTCGCGTGGCCGGCCGGGAGGCACGGGGCTCGGCCTGGCGATCGTCAAGCACCTGGCCGAACTGCACGGCGGGACGGCGCGCGTGGAGAACCGCCCGTCGGGCGGCGCCCAGTTCGACGTGCGCCTGCCGCTGGCCGGCGCGGAGCGTCGGACGTCTAGCTGAATCCGGCCGACGCCAGGACGTAGTAGGACACGGCGGCGATGAGGGCCGCCGCCGGGATCGTGAGCACCCAGGCCCAGACGATCTGGCCGGCCACCCCCCAGCGCACGGCCGACATGCGGCGCACCGAGCCGACCCCGACGATGGCGCCCGTGATCGTGTGCGTGGTGCTCACCGGAATGCCCAGGCCCGACGCCATGAAGAGCGAGAACGCGCCCGCCGTCTCGGCGGCGAACCCGCCGACCGGCTGCAGCCGCGTGATCTTCGACCCCATCGTGTGGATGATGCGCCAGCCGCCCGAGAGCGTCCCGGCCGAGATGGCGAGGTAGGCCGCGACGATGACCCATCCGGGAATGTCGAAGGTCTGGATGTAGCCGCCGGCGAAGAGCGCGCTCGCGATGATGCCCATCGTCTTCTGGGCGTCGTTGGCGCCGTGCCCGAGCGAGAAGAGCGCCGCCGACAGGAGCTGGAGGCGCCGGAACCACCCGTCCACGCGGGAGGGCGCCATGCCCCGGCAGGTCCAGAAGATGATGGCCATGAACGCGAAGCCGAGCGCCATGCCGATCAGGGGCGAGAGCACGATGAACACCAGCGTCTTCGTCCAGCCGGACGGCAGGATGGCGACCATGCCCGCCTTGGCCACGGCCGCCCCGCCGTAGCCGCCGATGAGCGCGTGCGACGAGCTCGTCGGCAGTCCGTAGTACCACGTGATCAGGTCCCAGACGATCGCCCCGAACAGTCCGGCGAGGACCACCGCGCCGGTGACGACCTTCAGGTCGATCATGCCGGACCCCATGGTCTTGGCCACGGCGGTGCCGAAGACGAAGATTGCGGCGAAGTTGAAGAACGCCGCCCAGACGACGGCCTTGCCCGGTGACAGGACGCGCGTCGAGACGACGGTCGCGATGGAGTTGGCGGCGTCGTGGAAGCCGTTGATGTAGTCGAACACCAACGCCGTCACGACGACGACGATCACGAGCGAGTGATCCATGACCGGCTAGCCGTGCTTCACCACGACGCCTTCGAGCACGTTGGCCACGTCCTCGCACGCGTCGGTCGCCAGCTCGAGCAGGTCGAGCATCTCCTTGCACTTCAGGATCGTGACCGCGTCCTTCTCGTTCTCGAAGAGCCGGCGGAGCGCTTCGTCGTGCAGGGTGTCGGCGGCGTTCTCGAGGCGGTTGATCTCGACGGCGCGGTCGTGCACGCCGGTCTTCTTTTCGAGCGCCTCCACGGCCACCTTGACCTGCATGGCCGAGCGCCAGATGAGCGAAGCGAGCTCGCGGGCGCCGTACGGCATCGTGGCGATGCGGTAGCGCCGGACGACCCCGGCCGCGGCGTCGATGGCGTCCATGACGTCGTCGAGCGACTTGGCGAGCGAGTGGATGTCCTCGCGGTCGATCGGCGTGACGAAGGTGCGGTTCAGGCGCTGGATGATCTCGTGCGTGACCGAATCGCAGGATTCCTCGACCTGCTTGATCTCGATGCCCATCTCCCATGCCGGGGGATCGGACGCCAGCATCTTCTCGAGGAGCGTCGCGCCGGACACGATGCGGTCGGCGAGGGCGATGAAATCGGCGTAGAACTTCTCTTCCTTCGGAATCAGGCGAAACGCGGCCACGGCTACTCCCTCGGTGCCCGGCGAGCTCGGCCGTCGGGCACCGGGAGTGTGTCACAAATCTCGTTACAACGACGTTACATTTGTGACGCGGCTCAGTCGTCGACGACGTAGCTGAACACCTTCCACCGGCCCGCCCGCTCGACGAGCGAGCCGCAGACGCGAATGGCCGCGGACTCGCCGCCGTCGTCCCGCACGTCCACCACCGCCCCACGGTGCACCGTGACCGCGGCGTAGGCGCTCGTTTCGCCCTCGAAGCGGACGTGCTCCAGGCGGTAGCGGCGGCCGCCGTGACGCGCGAGCACCTGGCGCAGGCTGGCGTCGCTCTTCTGGTGCAGGTCGCCCCACACGTAGCTGAACGGCAGGTTCCGCTCGGGCCGCGCCGCCGGCAAGCTCGGCCATACGAGGCGCCTGAACTCCTCTTCGCTGAGTGCCAGCGCGTCGAGGCCGCCGCGGTCGCGCGCGGCGAGGCGATCGAGCACGGCGGTCAGCAGGGCCTCGGGCGTGTCGGAGGCGTGGGCCAGGGGCGGCTCGCCGACGCACGAAGCGACGGCCGCGGCGGCCCCGCCGAGCAGGGCGAACAGACGCCGGCGGCTGTAGCGCGGTCGTTCGGGGATCACGGCAGGGAGTCTACCCGGCCCGCAGACCGGCGGAGCCCGGCGGATACCGCCGCAGCTCCGCCGGGCCGGCCCTCGCCGGCCCACGGGTGATCCGGGTGCGCCTCGGCTAGCGCTGGGGGAAGGACGTCCAGCCGTCCATCCAGTTGGCCGCCGGTGCCGGCGGAATCGCGCCGATGAAGGTGACGGGCTCGAAGAAGCCGTCGTTCGGGGGCTGCGTGGGCGCCAGTTGCCCGCCGGCCAGGGTCGCCACCGACGTCGGCTGGAAGTCCGGCGCGTCGTGGTTGGCGCACATCGCCGCGGAGAGTCCCACCTCGGCGTCGCTCGCGGACAGCCGGACGTTCGTGAAGAGGCCGCGATTGACGAACTGCGTCACGCTCGAGTGCATCACGGGGGTGCCCCAGACGACTCCCGAGTCCATGTGCGAGGTGCCGTTCTCGACCTGGCCGGTCGTGGCGGTGTTGCTCGTCTCGATCTGGAAGCCGGTGCGCTTGAAGCCCGTGATGAGGAAGTTGCGGATCGTGAAGGCCGTGCCTCGGCGGAGGTTGGCGGCCCGCACGCTCTCGGCGCCCTCGTCCGTGTCGGGATCCCCGCAGAGCGTGATGTTGTAGATCTGGGGGTTGGACCGCGGCAGGTCGTTGTTGTTGAACTCGCTGTTGTCGGCCTCGATGCCGTTGTCGGCGTCGTCGCCGCGCTGCGTCACGACCATGAACTGGGCCCGGCCGCGCCAGCCGAAGGTCCAGTCGAAGCTGTCGTCGGCGGCGTTGGACGCCACCATGTGCTTCACGTCGGCGGTGCCTCCGAACCACTCGAACGCGTCGTCGCGGTTCATGTGCACCTGGATGTAGTCGAACGTGGTCCCGCGGCCGACGCCCTGGAACGCGATGCCGTTGAGCTCGTTGTCGGGACTGAACTCGACGCCCGCGAACTCCACCCGGACGTACTTGAGCGTCCCGCTGTCGTCGTCCTCGTCGTCGCCGCCGTAGATGCCGGTGTCGGCCTCGCCCTGGCCTTCCCCACCCTCGAGGTTCACCGGCGCCCGGCCGTTGATGATGAGCCCGCCCCAGTCGCCGCGGTCGCGCGACCCGATCGGCTGGTCGCTGGTGAAGACGATGGGCTGGGCCGCCGTGCCGACGGCGTTCAGCCGCCCGCCGCGCAGCACGATGAGCGTGCCCACGCTGCCGGCCTCGCCGATGACGCGCGTGCCCGCCTGGATGTTCAGCGTGGCGCCGTCCTCGACGAAGACCGCGCCGCGGAGGACGTAGTAGAAGTTGTTGGTCCAGCTCTCCGAACCGGAGATGCGGCCGGTGACCACGACGACGGGCTTGTCGATGCCCGGCACCGTCACCGGCGGCGCCTGGTTGGTCGAGACGGGCACCGTCGTCGTCAGGAACAGCGCCGCGCCCATCGCGAGAGCGGCCCACGTGCGGAAAGAAGCCATCATGATGTCGTTTCGCTCCAGAGTCAGTGCGGCGGCCTAGAACACGTTCAACCCGAGCGAGACGCTGTAGGTCCGCCCGAGCGTGAAGGAGCGCTGGTCTTCGGCGCCCTGGGTGAAGCGCCACGCCGCGTCGGTCAGGTTGTCGGCCGCGAAGCGGACGGTGAACCGGCCGAACTTCTGCCCGACCACGACGTCCACGGTGCCCCGGCCCTGTTCCAGGACGTCGGGCGCCTTGTTGGCGCCGACGTCGGAGATCCGGTCGCCGAAGTAGTTCACGAGGACCCGCGCGGAGAACCCGCCCGTGGCGTACTCCCCCACCACGTTGAACAGGTTCTTCGACTGTCCGGCCAGCGGCCGCTCGAGCGACGTCTGCACCGTGCGCTGCTCCGGCAGGAGCGTGATCTTCGAGTCGACGTAGGTGTAGTTGGCGTTGACGAAGAGTCCGGGCGCGAGCTCGTGGCCCATCTCCAGCTCGATGCCGAAGTTCCGGGCGGTGTCGGCGTTCTGGAAGGTGACGATGGGCTGGGCGCCCGCGATCACCACGCGCTCGATCGGCTGGGCGAAGTGCTTGTAGAAAGCGCTCGCCGCGAACACCGCCCGGCCGCCCGGGAACAGCTCCCAGCGGAGGTCGGCGTTCTGGATCTTGGCGCGCTCCAGCTCGGGGTTGCCGCGTACCGCGCGGCTGCCCACGACGTCCGTGAACTCGAACGGGGCGAGCTCGCGGAACTCGGGACGGTTCACGGTGGCGCTGTAGCTGACGCGCAGGTTCGTCCGCGGCCCCAGCGCCTGCACCAGGTTCACGGCCGGGAAGATGTCGGTGTTCGTGTTGGTCGTGGTGACCGAGCGCTCGAAGAGGCCGAAGGGGTCGAACGTGTCCACGGTCTGCTCGAACTGCTCGACGCGGGCGCCGCCGATGACGCGGGTGTTGGCCGAGACCGCCACGTCCACCATGCCGTAGCCGGACGTCGTGGTCTGCCGGCCCTGGTAGGCGTCGGTCGGCCGGGTCTCCTCGTTGAAGCGGAAGTTCGCGCCGATGTTCTGGCTGGCGAACAGCTGCTCCGGCGTCTGCGTGAGGTTGGCCGCCACGCTGCCGCCGGAGGTCAGCACGATCGGGATGAAGCGGAACCGGCGGGACTGGAAGTCGCGCGTCCGCTCCACGTAGCTCGCGCCGAACTTCCACTGCGTGGGACGGCCGCCCGTGGTGCTGAAGACGCTCCAGTTGGCGGCCGCGTCGACGGTGTCGTCGCCGAGGGTGTTGAACTGGCGGAAGCCGCTCTGCGACTCGTCGGCGAGCACCGGCGTGCCCGTGGGCGTGAGGTTCGTCGAGGACGCGAACGCCGCCTGGTACAGCGTCTCCCTGAGGTCCGGCTCGTCGCGCGTGGCGCGCGCCGACGTCACCCGCCAGTCGATGCGGCTGTTCGACAGCGTGCGGAAGAAGTGCTCGCCGATCAGCGAGTTCGAGAAGAGTCCCTCTTCGACGTAGGAGAGGCGGTTGTTGAACAGGTAGAACCCGGCCTCGGTGTTCGGCCCCTCGAACAGGCGGCCCTCGTCACGCCCGCCGTGGCTGTAGAAGTTCTCCAGCGACACCCGGTGGTTGGGCGTGAACTGGTAGGCCAGGTTGCCGACCGCGCCGAGCTGCGCGCGCTGCGTACCGAACTGCATGTCGTAGTCGCTCACGGCCTCGAGCTCGCCCTCGTCGGCCACGCGGTAGAACGCCCGCCGCTCCCGGACGAACGTCTCCTTGTAGGAGTGCGTGGCGCTGGCGACGACGCCCAGCTTGCCGAACCGGTTGCCGAAGACGCCGCCCCAGTTCTGCCCCGGGGCGCCGTTCTCGCTCACGGGCCGCCACGTGTCGTCGAGCGCCCGGCCGAGCGCCGTGATCTCGTCGGCCGACAGGCCCACGGTGGGCGTGTAGATGCCGCGGCGGACGATCTTGTTCGACGGGAAGGCGCCGGGCAGTTCCCGGGTGCCGCTGTCGAAGCCGAAGAAGTCGTGGCCGTCGATGGGGCTCAGCGGAATCGACTTGCCGGTGGCGAGCTGCGAGACGCTCAACCCGGCCGACAGGTCCACCACGGGACGCGCCGGGAACTTCAGCGGCACGATGGACACGAGGCCGCCGGCGAACTCGGCCGAGCGGTCCGGCGAGTAGGACTTGTTGACCTGGATGCTGTCGAGGAGGCCGGCCGGGAAGAGATCCAGCGGCACCACCTTCTTGTCGGGCTCGGTCGTGGGGATGATGGCGCCCGAGAGCGTCGTGTTGCTGTAGCGCTCGCCCAGGCCGCGCACGAAGACGAACTGGTTGTCGACCACCGAGAGCCCCGTGATGCGCGTCATGGCCGACGCGGCATCCGAGTCGCCGTTGCTCTTCATCTCCGTGGCGCCGAGGTTGTCGGTGATGATGGGCGCCTGCTTGCGCTCGACGAGCTGCATCTCGGCCGTCGAGGTGACGGCGTCGAGCGGCGCGGCCGCCGTCACGGTGACCGTCTCGGCGAAGGCCGTCATCGACAGGCCGATGTTCACGTCGGCCGGCCGCTCGCCCGCCGCCACCGTGACGGTCACGGTCCGCGGCTGGTAGCCGTCCATCGTCACCGTGAGTTCGTGCGTGCCGGGGGCCAGCTCGACCAGGTAGCGGCCGTCGACGTCCGTGTAAACGGTCTCTCCGCCCACCACCTCCACGGGGATGCCGGGAAGGCTGATGGCGTTGGCGTCGTCACGGACGATGCCGGTCACGCGGACCTTGCGGGTGGCCGCGGGCGCCTGGGCCAGGGCCGATGGGGCCGCGATGCCCAGCAGGGCGGCCATGAGCAGGACTACGCTGGCGATTCGGACGTTCATACGCTCCTCGGGTGCGGTCGTCGAAGGTGTCACGGGCGACAGGTTAGCGACCGGCCGTGAAACGACTGCGACGGGCCCGTTACGAGTGCGTTAACTCCCGGACGGACGAGCGTCCGGGCGGACGTGCGGCAGGACCGGGCAGGTGGGGACGTGCGGAGGCGCGCCGCCAGTCAGCGCGGCGAGAAGCGCGAGAGCGCGAGGCTGCCCAGCGCGTGATCGGTCCGGCGTCCCAGGCGAAGTTCCGCCCGGATCACGTTCTCGCGCTGAACGGCGCAGGCGCTCGTGGCGGGAGCGCCGGCCACGGGATCCGCGCACCGGCCGGAGAGATGCCCGGCTTCGAGATACGGCACCGCATGCCCGTAGACCTCGTGGGCCAGGACGCGCTCGAGGTCGGCATCCAGTTCGCCCGGCAGCGATCCGCGCCGCTCGTGGGCCTCCCGCATGCCCCGGACGTTGACGACCACCAGTACGACGGCCACGCGACCGGACTCGTCCGCGACGGGAGAGACCTCCGCCAGGGCGCCCGGGTCGAACGTAGCTGGTCCGGCCGTGCCGGCGTCCCGCACCACGACTTCATCAGGTGTGAGGACGACGATCCGCCGGTCGGAGGCCTCGAGACGCGCCAGCGCGTCGCGCCACGACCGGCTGCCGCGGGCGATCCGCTCCAGCGCCTCGCCGATGGTCCGGTCACGGGACAGGACCACCCGCCCGGCGAAGTCACCCGCCGGCGCCCGCTCCTGGGCGCGCACGGGCACCCCAGCCGCGGCAAGCGCCGCGGCTCCCAGGACGGCGAGGGCTCCCAGCATTCGAGGCATGAGGCGGATAACCCGTGGACGACGTTGAGGTTACCGTAACGTTAAATCTGCGTTAATTCAACGGATTTATCGGCATCCGACGGCCACGGCTGCAGGCCGGAGGAATTCACACCCCGGAATCGGCCCCGTCGCCGCCCCGTTACGTCCACCGCCTACCGTCGGAGCGTGCGGGCAATCGCGGCGATCGTGGTCACGCTGGCAGTCCTGGGCGCGCTCGTGGCTCCCGCCAGCCGTACCACCGGCGTGCTCGACCAGGCGCATGTCCTGGCCGACCAACCGGAGGCGACGCCTAACGGCGTCGTCGACGTCGCCGTGGAAGCCCGCGCACAGGCACCCCAGGCGCCGGACGCCCACGTCTGGCTCCACGCCCACCGGCCGCAGCCGATCCTCGGCGTCAGCCCGCTCCCCCTCTCCCTCCCGCTCCGCCTCTAGCCACGCTCCGGGTCAGGACTGCGCTCCCCGGCGACGCGCGCCGGTGGAGGGCGTGCGGCTGCATGGCTTCAACGGACGAGGTGGGTGATGGACGAGCTCAACGGGTGGGTGCGACGCACGGGCGTCGAGGACGTCGGGCATCCCGAGACGGGCACGGCGCCCCAATGAATCGTGACGGAGTGAGGAGAGACATGAGCATGACGCAACGATGGACGCGGGCAGCCCTGGTGCTGCTGCTGGCCGTGGGCTTCGCGACGCCTCCCGCATGGGCCCAGATCGGCGACGCACGGTTCACGGGGACCGTCTTCGACAAGACCGGCGCGCCGGTGCCGGGCGCGACCGTCGTCGCCAGGAACGAGCGGACCGGCGAGGAGCGGACCGCGGTGACCAACGGCGAGGGCCGGTACGTCCTGACGGGGCTCAAGCCGTCGGCCTACACGCTGACGGCGAAGATCGCCGGCTTCGACGACCTCACGTACACGGCCCTCCAGCTGGCCGCGGCCCAGGAATTCTCCATCGATCTCACGCTCGCCCCGGCCGGTGTCACCGAGCAGGTCACGGTGGTGGGCCAGGCGACGGCCATCGACCTCAGCTCGGCGCGCATCGGCGTCAACGTCAGCGAGCGCGAGGTGCTGAACCTGCCCGTCAACGGCCGCCAGATGTCGCAGCTGATGCTGCAGGCGCCGGGCTCGCAGAACGCGGGCACCGGCACCTGGAACGACGTCCGCTTCAGCGGCCGCGCGAACCAGCAGAACGTGATCCGCTACGACGGCGTGGAGGGATCGGCCATCATCGACTCCGCGCCCGGCAACATCAACGGCGAGATTCCGTCGCCCTTCAAGCTGCAGGCCAGCCTTGAGAACGTCCAGGAGTTCCGGGTCGAATCGAACAACTACCCCGCCGAGTTCGGCACCGGCACGGGCGGCCAGGTGAACGTGGTCACGAAGTCCGGCTCGAACGCCTACCACGGCGCCCTCTTCGAGTACCGCCGCGACGACGCCTTGGACGCGCCGAACTACTTCGACTCGACGCGCAACCTGGACGGCACCGTGATCCAGACGCTGCCCAAGTCGTCCCTGAGCCAGAACCAGTTCGGCGGGTCGATCGGCGGCCCCCTGGCGCAAAACCGCGCGTTCTTCTTCGGCAGCTACGAGGGCTATCGCCTGAACGCGGGCGTCAACTTCGTGGAAGCCGCGCCGAGCGCCGCCGCGTGGGCGCGCGCGGTGCCATCGGTGGCGCTGCTCCGGCCGGGCTTCACGGCGGCGGGCGCGGTGCTCCTGCCCGGCGCGTCCACCAACCCGGACTTCGACATCTACCAGCTGCAGAGCGACGAGAAGGTGCGCGAGAACGCGACCAGCCTCCGCCTCGACTACCGCGCCAACGACCGGTGGTCCGCCTACGTCCGCGTCTTCCACGACCAGGGCACCGACACCCGGCCGGAAGGCGTGTCCGGACGCGTCGTCAGGATCACGGACAACCCGTCGAACGCGGTGCTCAATCTCCAGGGCACGCTGAGCGACAGCTGGATGAACGAGTTCAAGGTCGGCTACAACGCCGCGCCCTCGCGCATCAACGGCGTGGCCCCCACGGTCAACGGCATCGACTTCAGCAACCTGGTGATCAACCTGAGCGGCTCGGTCGCCAACACCGGCATCGCCGGGCAGGGCGCCTCGTCGGGTATCACGATTCCGGGCGGTCTGGTCCGCGCCAACAGCGCCACCAATGGCCGCGGCCAGCCCTACGACCCGTTCTCGCTCACCTTCGCCGACACGCTGTCGCGCGTCGCCGCGTCGCACCTCGTGAAGGTCGGTGTCGACGTCCGGGCGATCCGCATGACGACCGACCGGCAGGGCGGCATCACCTACACGTTCCCGAACGTGACGGCCTTCCTCGCCAACCAGCCGGCGTCGATCCAGTATCTGGGTGACGTCAGCGCGCCCAGCCCGTTCAACAACGGCGCGACGGGCAGCCGCCACACGGCCCAGAACTACTTCGTGGCCTTCGCACAGGACGAGTGGCACGCCACCAGCCACCTGACGTTCAACGTGGGCGTCCGCTACGACTACTACACGCCGCTGTCCGAGCGCGACGACCTGATCGTCAAGTTCAACATCGACACTGGCGTGATCGACCCGAACACGACGCCGCTCTACAGGTCCAGGAAGGACAACGTCCAACCGCGCATCTCGATGACGTGGGCACCCGGCCGCACGGTGTTCCGCGCCGGCGCCGGCATCTTCGTCGGCCCCGGACAGACGGAAGACCAGATCCAGCCGGTGGAGAGCGACCGCATCAGCTCCACGCTGACCTCGGGCTCGCAGCTGGCGTTCCCGGTGGACCCCAACGTGCTGGTCGCGAACTTCGTCGACAACCCGAACAACCGCTCCTTCCAGCCCCGCGCCTACTCGAACGACTACACGATTCCCGAGCGCATCTACCAGTACACGGCCTCGGTGCAGCAGGAGCTCGGCGCCAACTTCACGGCCACGGCGGCCTACGTCGGCAGCCAGGGCCGCAACCTGTTCCTGCGAAGCGTCGCCAACCGCGTGGTGGACGTCGCGACGAACCCCAACCCGGCCAGCGCCGCCTTCGTGATCCGTGAGTTCTCGATCGTGCAGCGCGACAGTGCCGGCCACGTGATCGGCGTGCAGAACCCCTTCGCCGAGGTGGACTACAAGACCAGCGGCGGGCACGACACGTACAACTCGCTCATGCTGTCGCTGAGCCGCCGCTCCGCGCGCGGCCTGTCGATGAACGTCCAGTACACGCTGGGCAAGAGCTACGGCAACACGGGGGGCTCGAACGAGGCGACGACGGCCGGGAACAACGCGAAGGCGATCTCGGACTTCGACTACGACAACGGCTACAACAACTTCGACGTGCGCCACACGTTCAACTTCAGCCTGCTCTACTCGCTGCCGTACGGCCGCGGCCGGGCGTTCGGCAACGACGCGCCTGGCGTGGTGCAGGCGCTGCTGGGCGGCTGGGACGTGGGCGGCATCGTGAACGCCCGGAGCGGGCTGCCGGTCCCGGTGCTCATCGTGCGGCCCGACATCGTCTACCGTGACGCGGCGGGCGCGATCTACACGAACCCCGCGGCCGGCCGGACGGCCATCATCAACGTGCCAGGCGGCGGCGCGTCGCGCAACACGCGGCGGCCGGACCTGGTGCCCGGCGTGGATCCCTTCATCCAGAGCGGCGGGCTGCTGTTCCTGAACCCGGCGGCGTTCGCCACGCCCGCGCCCGGCACGTTCGGGAACCTCGAGCGCAACTCGATCCACGGACCGAGCTTCAAGCAGGCGGATCTGTTCCTGGCCAAGCACTTCGGCCTCGGCGGCCACCGGGACGTGGAGTTCCGCGCCGAGATCTTCAACCTGTTCGACACCGTGAACTTCGCCAACCCGGTGGGCACGCTGCCGCTGGCGCTGCCGACCAACGCGACCACCGAGACCAACCGGCTGCAGCCGGGGCAGCCGTACTCGGCGGCGGCGGCCGGCACGTTCGGCCGGTTCACGAGCACCGTGGGCCGCACCGTCGGCCTCGGGACGCCGCGCCAGGTGCAGCTCGCCCTCCGCGTGAGCTTCTGAGGCGCGCAAGCGCGGGCGCGGTGCCGCCCAGACACCACGAGGCGCCGCTCCTTCCCGGAGCGGCGCCCCGTCTCGTGCACGGACCAGAGGGAACGGACTACGAACAGCAGCCCGGGGCGCAGCCGCAGCCGTCCGCCCGGGGGCCGGGCTTCGTGGCCCTGACGAAGGCGCTCATGAAGCGGCCGTCGATCGACTCGGCCAGGCCCGGACGGTCCAGGCCGGCCTCGGCCAGGAACGCGCGGGCGTCCTCGGCCTTGTAGACGCGCGTCGGCTCGATGTCGATGCCTTCGAAGCCCGCGCCCGCCAGGAGCTGCTGATACTCCACGTCCTCGAGCGCCCCGGCGACGCAGCCGATCCAGAGCTCCATGTTCTTGCGGATGTCGGCGGGCACGCCGCCCTTGACGACCACGTCGGAGACGGCGAAGCGCCCGCCGGGCTTCAGGACGCGGAAGGCCTCCCGGAGGACGCGCGGCTTGTTGCCCGAGAGGTTGATCACGCAGTTGGAGATGATGACGTCCACCGAGTCGTCGGGCAGCGGGATGTGCTCGATCTCGCCTTTGAGGAACTCCACGTTCTCGACGCCCGCCCGCGCCTGGTTCTCCTTGGCGAGGGCCAGCATCTCGTCGGTCATGTCCAGCCCGTAGGCCTTGCCCGTGGGCCCGACGCGACGGGCCGACAGCAGGACGTCGATGCCGCCGCCCGAGCCCAGATCCAGCACCACCTCGCCGGCCTTCAACTCGGCCAGCGCCGTGGGATTGCCGCAACCGAGCGACGCGGCCACCGCCTCGACCGGCAGGCCGGCCTGCTGGGACGCGTCGTACAGATTCGAGGAGATGGGGTCCGGCCCGCATCCCGAGGGGCTGCCGCAACAGCCGATCGCGAGCCCTCCGGACGCCGCGCGCTTGGCGGCCTCGCCGTATTTCGCCTGGACCGTGCTCTTGAGATCGACCGCGCTGCTCATGGGAGGTTGCTCCTGTGTGGGTGCCGGGGCACCAGATATTCGCTCAGACGAATATACGATGCCGCACCCGTGCTATATTTGTCAACGCGAATATGTCGTCCTGCTGCAGCGTCCGGCCGGCCCCGCGCGTGAAGCACGCCGCTCCCCTCGCGGAGCTGTTCCAGGCCCTGGCCGATCCCACCCGGCTCCGGCTGCTGGCGAGCCTGGCCTCGGCCCCGGGCGGCGAGTTGTGCGTGTGCCACCTCCACGCGGGCCTGGGGCTGTCCCAGCCCACCGTGTCGCGCCACCTCGCCTACCTGCGGCGCGCGGGCCTGGTCTCGGCGCGCCGCGACGGCGTCTGGATGCACTACCGCCTGGTCCGGCCGGCCGACCCCGTCCTCGACGCCGTGTTCGACGCGGCCGTGCACGCCCTCGGCCACGTCGAGGGCACGTCGCGCGATCTCGCCAAGGTCGCTCGCGCCGTCCAGGCCGCGCCGCCGCCGATCGGCTGATCCCGCCACGGCCGGAGCGCGCGGCTACAATGGCGCGCCATGTCCGCCGCTGATGCCTCGGTCCGCCCCGGCCGCCTCGCCGCCGTGGTGGTCCTCTTCGCCGTCCTGGCGCTGCTCCCCCACCCGGCGTCGGTCACCCCGCAGGGATGGCGCACGGCGGCCATCTTCGTCTCGGTCATCGCGGGCATGGCGATTCAGCCGATGCCGGGGGCCGCCCTCGTCGTCCTCGGGCTCACGGCCATGGCCGCCAACGGCGTGCCCATGCGCGAGGCCCTCGGCGGCTTCGCCGAGCCGTCGGTCTGGCTCGTCGTCGCGGCGATGCTCATGGCGCGCGCGATCCTCGACTCGGGCCTGGCGCGCCGGATCGCGCTGCTCTTCATCCGCCGCTTCGGCCAGAGCTCCCTCGGCGTGGCCTACGCGCTCGTCATGACCGACATCACGCTCGCCACGGGCGTGCCGTCCATCACGGCGCGGTCGGCCGGCATGGTCCTGCCGATCGGCCGGAGCATCGCCGAGCTCTTCGGATCCCTGCCCGGAGACTCGGCGCCCCGCCTGGGCCGCTTCCTGGTCGCGGCGATGTACCAGGGCTCGGCCGTGGCCTGCGCGATGTTCCTGACCGGCCAGGCCAGCAACGTCCTCGCGGCCGGCCTCGCCGCGAAGTTCGCGGGCGTCGAGGTGACCTGGTCCGGTTGGCTCGTCGCCGCGCTGCTGCCCGGCCTCACCTCCTGCCTCGTCGTGCCGTGGGTGGTCTACAAGGTGGTCCCGCCCGAGATCACGCGCACGCCGGAGGCCGCCGAGTTCGCCGCGCGCCAGCTCGAAGCCCTGGGGCCGATCCGGCGGACCGAGGCCATCACCATGGCGGTCTTCGCGGGCGTCGGGCTGCTGTGGCTCACGACCGGGCTCCACGGCCTCGACGTGACCTTCGTGGCCCTGCTCGGCCTCGGGGTGATGCTCATCACGGGGACCCTCTCCTGGGACGGCATCGTGTCGGAGCGGGCGGCGTGGGACGTCTTCATCTGGTACGGCGGCCTGCTGAAGATGGGCCAGCTCCTGAACGACACGGGCGTGCCCGCCGCCTTCGCCACCGGGGTGGGGGCGCTGCTCGGAGGCCTCGGCTGGTTCGTGGTCCTGCTGCTCGTGCTGGTCCTCTACTTCGTGACGCATTACGCCTTCGCCAGCATCACCTCGCACATGCTGGCGCTCTTTCCGCCGTTCGCGTCGGTGCTCATCGGCGTCGGCGTCCCGCCGATGCTCGCCGTCTACAGCCTGATGTGCCTCACGAACCTCCCGGCCGGGCTCACCCACTACGGCACGACCACGGGTCCGATTCTCTTCAGCACGGGCTACGTCACGCTGCGCGAGTGGTGGACGGCCGGCGCGTGGGTGGGCGCCGCGAACCTCGCGATCTGGCTGACGATCGGCTTCGCGTGGTGGCGGCTGCTCGGCTTCTGGTAGCGCCGTCGCCGGGCGCGCGCGTTGGCGGCGGGTACGCGAGACGGACTACACTGCCCCCGTGATGCGGGATACCCTCGCCCTGATCCTCGGCGGCGGCCAAGGCAGCCGCCTCTTCCCCCTGACGCAGCTGCGCTCGAAACCGGCCGTGCCCATCGGCGGCAAGTACCGGCTCATCGACGTGCCGATCAGCAACTGTCTGCACGCGGACCTCCGGCGGATCTTCGTCCTCACGCAGTTCAACTCCGCATCGCTCAACCGACACGTCGGCAGCACGTACCGCATGGACATGTTCTCGGACGGCTTCGTGGAGATCCTGGCCGCCGAGCAGACCCCCGAGAGCACGGCCTGGTTCCAGGGCACGGCGGACGCCGTCCGCAAGGCCGCGCGGCACTTCGCCCGGCACGACGCCGACTACTACCTGATCCTCGCCGGCGACCACCTGTACCGGATGGACTACGCGGAGATCCTCGACGCGCACGTCGAGCGCCAGGCCGACGTCACGATCGCGGCGCTGCCGGTGTCGCCGGAGGATGCCACGAGCATGGGCATCTTCACGTTCGACTGGCGCGGGGCCATCCAGCAGTTCGAGGAGAAGCCCGACGCCGAGCGCCTGAAGGCCATCGGGCGCAGCGTGCCGGCGGGGGCCACGTTCATGCAGCTCGAGGACGACCGCCCGTTCGTCGCGTCCATGGGCATCTACGTCTTCACGCGCGAGGTCCTCTTCGAGCTCCTCGAGCAGGAAGCCGGCGTGGACTTCGGCCGCGAGCTCATCCCGTCGGCCTTGAACCGCTACCGCGTGGTCGCCCACCTGCACAAGGACTACTGGGCCGACGTGGGCACCGTCGCGTCCTTCTACGACGCCAACATCATGCTCACCGAGCCCGGTGCCCCGTTCAGCTTCTACGACCACCGCCGGCCGGTGTACACCCACGCCCGCTTCCTCCCGCCGTCGCGCGTGCTGGGCTCGCGCATGGAGCGGGCGCTGGTGGCCGAGGGCTGCTACATCGACAACGCCACCGTGGAGGACTCGGTGGTGGGCATCCGCACGACGATCGCCTCCGGCGCCAGGGTCCGCCGCTCGGTGCTGCTCGGGGCCGACACCTACGAGGCCCCCGGCGCCGACGCCCGTCCCGTGCCGCTCGGGATCGGTCCGGACGTCGAGCTGGACGGCGTCATCGTGGACAAGAACGCGCGCATCGGCGCGGGTGCGCGTCTCGTCAACGCCGAGGGCCTGCAGGAGGCCGACGGCCAGAACTACTACATCCGCGAGGGCATCCTCGTGGTGCCGAAGGGAGCCGTGATCCCGCCGGGCACGGTGGTCTGATCCCGGTCATCGGGGCGTAACCCAGAATTAACGGTCGCGTCACGGGGTGGAAATCTCGTGGGTCTAGCGTGGAGGCGATGAGTCTCCACGCGATGCCGCCCTCCCCGGACGCGGGCCCTCGGTCCACCGGCGCGCTCGAGGCCTCGCCGGCCTCCGGCCCGCGGCCGTCCCCGCTCGGGCCGTCGCCGCGGCACGGCCGAACCGCCGCCGCGTGCTCGTCGTCGAGGACGAGCAGGACATCGCCGACCTCATCAAGCACACCCTCGAGCGCGGCGGGGACATCGACGTCGAGACCGCCGCCAGCGGCGACGCCGCCTTGAAGTCGGCGGCCGAACTGCCGCCGGACCTCGTCGTGCTGGACCTGAACCTCCCGGTCCTGAGCGGCATCGAAGTGTGCCGCATCCTGCGCCAGCGGCCGTCCACGGCGACGGTGCCCATCATCATGCTGACGGCCCGGACGAGCGAGAGCGACCGGATCTCGGGCCTCGACACCGGGGCCGACGACTACGTCACCAAGCCGTTCAGCGTGCGCGAGCTCGCCGCCCGCGTGCGCGCGGCCCTGCGCCGCGGCCGCGCCGCGGAGCAGCCGCAGGCCGCCGTGTATCACGGGGCCCACCTGGTGGCGGACTTCGACGCCGTGGCGGTGGCGGTGGACGGGGCGCCGGTGAAGCTCACGCGCCGCGAGTTCGAGTTGCTGCGCTACCTGGTGGACAACCGGAACCGGGTGCTGTCCCGCGATCGGCTGCTCGAGCGTGTCTGGGGATACGACCACTTCATCGAGACCCGGTCCGTGGACGTCCACGTCGGCCGCCTCCGGGCGAAGCTGGGCGCCGCGGGCCGGCAGATCGAGACGGTCGTCGGGCTCGGCTACCGGTTCGTCGAGTAGCGTTCGTCAGCGCGCGTCCAGCCAGCCTTCACGCCGGAGCGTCGACATTTCGACGGCGAAGGCGCGGCGGGCCCGCTCCACGCGGTGCCAGTCACTGAACCTCGCCTCCCGGACGACCGTGCTGTCGGCGCGCTCCACCACGCGCCATCCTTCGGCATCCACGAGAATCTCGAATCGGCGGACGTGCTCGTCCTTGCGAAGGGCCAGTTCGAAGGTCTTCATCGGCTCGCTCACTGCTCGTGATCGTGCCCCGGCCGCCGGGCGCCGGCCTGTAAATTCAACGTAACGATTCGGTGACCGGTTACGGCCGAGGTGGCGGGACGATGACGTCCAGCGCACGCGGGTGCACCTGGGCCCGAAGACGCCCCTCGAAGACCCTGGGCTCGCCGTCCAGGTGCATTTCACCGGCCCCAGTGCCCGCGATGGCGACCTCCGTGAACGTCTCCATCCGGATGTCCGCGGCCGGACCGAGACGCCCCAGGAAGAACGCCGGCAGGCGCCGGACGAGCCGCGCGAGCGGCTGCTCGCCCACGATGACGAGATCGAGCCGTCCGTCGTCGAGCGAGGCCGACGGCGCGATGCAGCCGTGACTGCCGTACTGGCGGGAGTTGGCCAGCGCGATGAAGAGCGCGCGGGACGACGCCTCGCCCCCGTCCCACTGCACGTCGTACGGGCGGGCCCGGTACCCGAGCACCGCCGAGACGCCGACGCGGAGGTAGCCGAGGCGTCCGCGGCGACCCGACCGATCGGCGAAGGCCCGGGCGATTCGCGCATCGAGCCCCACGCCCGCGACGTTGAAGAAGTACTCGCCGTTCACGTCGCCCACGTCGATCCGGCGGCGCGGTCCCGACACCGCGATGGCCAAGGCGCGCGCCGGATCCAGCGGGATCCCGAGATCGCGGCCGAGGCCGTTGCCCGACCCCGCCGGGACGAGCGCGAGCGCGGTCGCCCCGAAGGCCAGCGCGCGTGCCACCTCGTTCATCGTGCCGTCGCCGCCCCAGGACACGACCAGCGCGGCGCCGCGCGACGCCGCCTCGCGCGCGACGTCGGTGGCGTGCCCGGGCCCGAGCGTGACGACCACCTGCGGCTCGAAGCCCGCACCGGCCAGCGTGCGGCGGGCGAGCTCGACTTCGGCCGCGCCACCGGGATGCGCGCGTCCCGTGCCCGAGATCGGGTTGATGACGACGACGGCGCGCGTCACCCGGCCAGACCTCGCAGCGCGCGGGGCGGCAGGAACCAGCGCAGCGTGCCGGGGCCGGTCGGCATCGCCCGCGCCACGTCGATCCGGCAGACCGCGCCCTTCTTGAACTCCACGGCGCCCTTGGCACCCAGGAGACGCGCGGCCAGTTCCCCGAGGTCGGGTTCGTGACCGACGAGCGCGAAGCGCGACGACCGGCGGCCGCTGGCGGCCGCCTGTTCGATGGCGGCGAAGGCCTCGGCGGGCTTGCGGCCCGGCTCGAGCGCCGGCGTCAGGAGGAGCTTCGGCTTCGGGCGGAGCCCGGCGCAGAGGATCTCGGCCGTCTCGCGCGCACGCTCGTAGGGACTCGCGAGGACGACGTCCACCGACACGCCCAGCGCACGCAGCCCCTGCACGACGAGCCGAAACCGCTCGGCGCCTTCAGGCGTCAGGGGGCGCGCCGCGTCGTCCGGATAGTCTGGACCGCGGAGGGCGGCCACGCCGTGGCGCACGAGGTAGAGCTCGAAGGCCGTCGCTGCGAGGGTCACGCCGCGGTCCGCCGGCGGCCGCGCGGCCTTCCGCGCTCCGCCGGCGCCTGGACGGCCGCCACGTCCGCGTGGTGCGTCAGGAAGGCCGCGTGCAGCTGCCGGCACTCCGCGTCGATACGGCGAATCAGCTGGCGCACGTCGCGGGCCGCGGGCCGCGAGCGGCTCACGAGCCTGTTCTCGACGTCGTGCAGGTGCTCGGCCAATACGTGGAGATCGTGCGCGCGGCCGAGCCGTTCCTGCAGCGCCTTGAGACGCGCCAGGAGCGCCGCCGCCGGCCGGCTGGGGCTCACGTCGTTGGCGATCTCCAGCGCGTAGCGCCAGCGCTTGGCGGCGATGCGCACGGCGTGGAGCCGCTCGGGCTCGTAGAGGACGCCGACGTGCGCGATGGCCTCGCGCGCCTGGTGCTGCCGCGTCGCCATGCGCGCGGCCGCGGCCGCGCCGACGTCCTCGATGGCGCCCGGCGCGGCGTCGAGCGCCGCGACCGCCTCCCACAGCCGCGCCACGGACCGGGCCGTCCACGCGCGGCGCGCCGCGCGGAGAGCGGCGGCCCTGGCGGCCGTGAGCGCGCGGACCACGGCGGCCTGGGCCAGCGGATGGGGGCGCGCGTCCTGGATGAGCTGCTCGTAGAGCCCGGCGCTCACGTCGAGCTCGCGCACGCGCCCGAGCGTCCGCGTGACGCGGCGGAGGCGCTTCTGCGCCCGGCGGGCGTCGCGATCGTCGAGGCCCGGCCAGACGGGCACCAGTTCGCGCAGGCGCCGCGAGGCCACCCGGGCCTGGTGCACGCCGCCGCGATCGCCATCGAGCGCCGGCGGCAGGGCCGCGGCCAGCGCCGCTCGTCGCGGCTCGAGCAGATCGATCGGGGATCGTCGTGCCATACTTGCGCGGGTCAACCGCCCGGGCGCCAGAAAGGCGCCCATTATAGCCGCCACCCGCGCATGCGTCTCGCCGCCATCGACATCGGGACGAACTCGGTGCACATGATCGTGGTGCGCGTGCGGTCGGACTTCTCCTTCGAGGTGATCGACCGCGAGAAGGAAATGGTCCGCCTCGGCGCCGGCGGCCTCGACGGCCGACGCCTGACGAAGAGCGCCATGACGGCGGCCCTCCAGGCGCTGTCGAAGTTCGAGCGCCTCGCGCGGTCCCATCAGGTCGACGAGATCCTGGCCGCCGCGACGAGCGCCACGCGCGAGGCCGAGAACGGCGGCGAACTGCTGCGGGCGATCGAGACCCAGACCGGCATCCGTCCCCGCATCATCACCGGCACCGAGGAGGCGCGCCTCATCCACCTCGCCGCCGTCTACGGCGTGGAGACGCCCCGGCCGGCGGTGGTCATCGACATCGGCGGCGGCAGCGTCGAGGTGACGCTGGGCGCGGGCGACCAGGTGCGGTACGCCCGCAGCTTCAAGATGGGCGTCATCCGCCTGACCGAACGCTTCGTGACGTCGGACCCGCTCAGCGGGCGCGACGAACGCCGCCTGGTCGGCCACATCGGGGCGCTCGCCGATCGCTACCTGGCCCACGTCGTCGCTGCGGGGTTCGATCGCGTCATCGGGACGTCCGGCACGATCCTCTCGCTCGGGTCGGTCGCCACGGCGGTGGAGACCGGCTCGGCGCCGGCCGAGGTGCGCAACCTCCGGGTGTCGGCCAAGGCCATCCGCCGGGTGCGCAAGCTCGCGTGCGACCTGCCGCTCGAGCGCAGGCTGGAGATTCCGGCGCTCGACCCGCGCCGCGCCGACCTCGTCGTGGCCGGGGCGGTGCTGCTCGACACGCTGCTCCGCACGCTCGGCGCCTCGGAGATCACGCTCTGCGATCTGGCGCTGCGCGAAGGCCTCGTGCTGGACTTCATCCAGCGCAACCGCCGCCACATCCGCCAGGTGGACGAGATCCCCGATGTGCGGCGGCGGTCGGTCGTGGAGCTGGCGGAGCGGTGCGGCTGGGAGGAGGACCATGCCCGTCAGGTCGGCCGCCTCGCGCTGGGCCTCTTCGACGGCCTGAAGGCCGTGCACGGCCTCGGTGACCGGGAGCGGGAATGGCTGGAGTACGCCGCGCTGCTCCACGACGTGGGCAACCACATCAGCTACGAGCGCCACCACCGCCACTCCTATTACCTCATCAAGAACGGGGACCTGCGCGGCTTCGAGCCCTACGAGATCGAGGTCATCGCCCTGGCCGCGCGGTACCACCGGCGCGCCGAGCCGAAGCGCGGGCACGAGGGCTACGAGGACCTGCCGGGCGGCCTGCGCCGGGCGGTGCGGGTCCTCGGCGCCATCCTGCGGCTCACCGAGTCGCTCGACCGCAGCCGGCACGGCGTGGTGCGCCGGCTCTCGGTCAGCACCCGTGCCGACACGCTCGGCGTGGAGCTCGAAGTGCGGGGCGACGCGGAGCTGGAAGTCTGGGCGGCGACCCGGCAACTCGAACCGCTGGCCCGCGCGCTCGACCGCCCCCTTCGGATCCAGGCGCGCCCGGTCGACGAGGCCGACGGCCAGGACGTGCCGGCCACGCCGGCCCGGCGCGGCCTGGCATCGGCCAAGGGCCGGGCCGCGGCGCGCGATACGGCCCGTTAACGCTGAATTTACACACCGGAAACTGCTGCGAAATCGGCGGCGACTACGCTGGCGGCATGACACAGTCCACAGCACACGCCCTGAGCTGGACCCTGGCGGCCGCACTTCTCAGCGGAGCCTGCGGCGGCGGGCAGTCCCCGGCGGCGACAGGCGCGGCCGGCGACGCGACGGTCACCCTCGACGGGTCGAGCACGGTGTACCCCATCAGCGAGGCCGTTGCGGAGGAATTCCAGAAGTCCACGCCCGGCGTCCGGGTGACGGTGGGCATCTCGGGCACGGGCGGCGGCTTCCAGAAGTTCTGCCGCGGCGAGACGGACATCAGCGACGCGTCTCGGCCCATCACCGCCACCGAGATCGCGGCCTGCGGCGAGCACGGCGTCGAGTTCATCGAGCTGCCGATCGCCTACGACGGCCTCGCCGTGATCGCGAACCCGAAGGCCACCTGGGTGGACTCGGTGACGGTCGAGGAGCTCCACACGCTGTGGGCGCCTGAGGCGCAGGGCAAGGTCATGCGGTGGTCGCAGGTTCGCCCCGGCTGGCCCGATCGCGAGGTGCACCTGTTCGGCGCGGGCGTGGACTCCGGCACCTACGACTACTTCACCCAGGCCGTGAACGGCAAGGAAGGCGCCAGCCGCGGCGACTACACGTCGAGCGAAGACGACAACGTCCTCGTACAGGGCATCGCGAACGACGAGCTCGCCTTCGGCTTCATGCCGTACGCCTACTACGCCGAGAACACGTCGACGCTGAAGCTGGTCGCCGTGGACGACGGGAAGGCCGACAACGGCGCCGGCCCGATTCTCCCGACCGTGGAGACGGTGAAGGGCGGCACCTACCAGCCGCTCTCGCGGCCCGTCTTCATCTACATCTCCACGAAGGCCCTGGCGCGGCCGGAAGTGCAGAAGTTCGTCGACTTCTACATCGCCCAGGGCGGCGCGCTCGCCCAGGAAGTCGGCTACGTGCCGCTCGGCGACCGCGGGTACCAGCTCGTCACGGCACGCTTCGCCGCGCGGACGGTCGGCTCGACCTTCGCGTCGCACGGATCGCAGGTCGGCCTGACGATCGAACAGCTGCTCTCGGCGGAAAGCAAGTAGCGGTCATGGTCGTTCGGCGGGGCGAGCGGGCGATCGAGCTGGTGCTGCTCGCGTGCGCGCTCCTGTCGGTGGGCACGACGGCGGGCATCATCGCCGTCCTCGCCGCCGAGACGGCGTCGTTCCTGCGCCAGGTGCCCGTGCTGGAGTTCCTGACGGGCACCGAGTGGACGCCGCTCTTCGCCACGCAGCGGTTCGGAGTGCTGCCGCTCGTGCTCGGCACGGTGGTGGTCTCGGCCATCGCGCTGGCGGTGGCCGTGCCGGCCGGCCTGCTCTGCGCCATCTACCTCAGCGAGTACGCCCCGGATCGCGCACGGCGGATCGTCAAGCCCGCGCTCGAGCTCCTGGCCGGCGTCCCGACCGTGGTCTACGGGTACTTCGCCCTGACGGTGGTCACGCCGCTGCTCCAGGGCTGGATTCCTGGGCTGAGCGGCTTCAACGCCCTCAGCCCCGGCATCGTCATGGGCCTGATGATCCTCCCGCTCGTCAGCTCGCTGTCCGAGGACGCGCTGCGCGCGGTCCCGCGCGGGCTGCGGGAGGGCGCCTACGCGCTGGGGGCCACGCGCATGCAGGCCGCGGTCCAGGTGGTCGTACCCGCGGCGTTCTCGGGCATCACCGCGGCGTGCATCCTCGCGGCCTCGCGCGCGATCGGCGAGACCATGATCGTGGCGATCGCCGCCGGCCAGCAGCCCCGCTTCACCGCCAATCCGTTCGTGCCCATCGAGACGATGACCGCCTACATCGTCCAGGTGAGCCTCGGCGACACGCCGCAGGGCACGCTCGAGTACCAGACGATCTTCGCCGTCGGCATGCTGCTCTTCCTGATGACGTTCGCCCTGAACCTGGCCAGCAGCTGGCTGCGCGCGCGCTTCCGCGAGGAGTACACCTAGTGGCCGCTCCCGCGCCAGGTTCCACCGCCGCCCGTCGGCGCGCCGACCTCCTGTTCCAGGCGGCGGCGCTCGTCGTGCTCGTCGTGACGATCGCGGCCCTCGGCGCCCTGCTCGCCCGGCTCTGGGAGGACGGCGCCGACCGCCTGACGTGGACCTTCCTCACGAGCTTCCCGTCACGCAGGGCCGAGAGCGCCGGCATCTACCACGCGGTCGTCGGCAGCCTGTTCGTGATCGCGCTGACGGGACTCATGGCGCTGCCCGTCGGGGTCGCGGCCGCGACCTATCTCGAGGAGTACGGCGGCCGGAGCCGGATCGCGCGGCTCATCGAAATCAACATCGCCAACCTCGCCGCGGTCCCGTCGATCATCTACGGCCTGCTGGGGCTGGGCCTGTTCGTCAGGGCCATGGGCATGGGCCGAAGCGTCCTGGCCGGGGCCGCGACGCTGGCCCTGCTCGCGCTGCCGGTGGTGATCCTCTCGACGCGTGAGGCGCTGCGGACGGTGCCCACGTCGATTCGCGAGGGCTCGTATGCGCTGGGCGCCACCAAGTGGCAGACCATCCAGTACCAGGTGCTGCCCATGGCGCTGCCCGGCATCCTGACCGGCCTCATCCTCGCGCTGTCGCGGGCCATCGGCGAGACGGCGCCCCTCATCACCATCGGCGCCCTCACCTACATCCCCTTCGCGCCGGACAGCGTCTGGTCTCCCTTCACCGTGCTTCCGATTCAGATCTTCAACTGGGTCTCGCGTCCCCAGGCGGCGTTCAAGGAAAATGCCGCCGCGGGGATTCTCGTGCTCCTGGCCCTCCTGCTCACCATGAACGCCGCCGCCATCGTCGTCCGAGACCGATTCCAGCGCCGGAGCCGGGCATGACGGCCGGCACCCCTCCCGCCCCGCCGCGGCTGTCGAGCCTCGTCCGCACGCCGTCGGCCGCGGCCGAGCAGGCGCCGGTGAAGATCGACGTCCAGTCGCTCAACTTCTACTACGGCGACAAGCGGGCCCTCGACGGGATCTCGCTGACCGTCCACGCCAACCGCGTCACGGCGTTCATCGGCCCCTCGGGCTGCGGCAAGAGCACCTTCCTGCGCACGCTGAACCGGATGAACGACATCATCCCCGGCACCCGCGTCGAGGGGGCGGTGACCATCGACGGCCAGGACGTCTACGCCCCGGGCGTGGACGTGGTGGCGCTCCGGCGCCGGGTCGGCATGGTCTTCCAGAAGTCGAACCCGTTCCCGAAGTCGATCTTCGACAACGTCGCCTACGGCCTGAAGGTCAACGGGCTGGCCCGGAGCAAGGCCGAGACGGCGGACCGAGTCGAAGAGAGCCTCCGCGCGGCCGCCATCTGGGACGAGGTGAAGGACCGCCTCGGCGACTCCGCCCTGGCGCTCTCCGGCGGTCAGCAGCAGCGGCTCTGCATCGCCCGCGCCCTGGCGGTCCGCCCCGACATCCTCCTGATGGACGAGCCCGCCTCGGCGCTCGACCCCATCGCGACGCAGCGCGTCGAGGAGCTGGTCTACGACCTCAAGAAGTCGTACACCATCGTGATCGTGACGCACAATATGCAGCAGGCGGCGCGGGTGTCCGATTACACGGCCTTCTTCTGGCTCGGCCGGCTGGTCGAGTACGGGCGGACCGACAAGATCTTCACGGCGCCGGCCGAAACCCTGACCGAAGACTACGTCACGGGCCGCTGCGGCTGACCGGGGAGGCACGAGAGTGGAACGCGTCGTCCGACACTTCCAGGAAGAGCTCGGCACGCTGCAGGAGCGGCTGCTCGCGATGGGCGGCTTCGCCGAGGAGCGGGTCCGCGAGGCCGTGCACGCCCTGGTCTCCCGCGACGCCGCGCTGGCCGAGCAGGTGCTCACCGGCGACGAGCCGATCAACGAGCTGCACATCGAGATCGACGACCGCTGCTTCAAGCTGCTGGCCCTGCACCAGCCGATGGCCGCGGACCTCCGGACGATCGTGGCGGCCGTGAAGATCAACACCGACCTCGAGCGGGTCGGCGATCTCGCCGTGAACATCGCCGAGGCCGCCAAGCGCTACCTGCTCCACGCACCGGTGAAGCCCCTCATCGACCTGCCCCGGATGGGCGAGATCGCGCAACGCATGCTCCGCGACGCCCTCGATGCCTTCGTGCGCCGCGACACCGCGCTGGCCGAGGCCGTCCTGGCGGCCGACGACGAGCTCGATGCCCTGAAGTCCCAGATCTTCCGCGAGCTGCTCACCTACATGACGCGCGACCAGGCGACGATCGAGCCGGCCCTGGACCTCGTCCTGGTGTCCCGGCACCTGGAGCGAATCGGCGATCACGCCACGAACATCGCCGAGGACGTCATCTTCCTGGTGTCGGCCCGCGACGTCCGCCATTCCGGGTCGGCCTCCATCGACGCCTCCTGACCGGGCCCTCGGAGGTCCAGTCCCAGGCATGCGTCCCATGTGTCCGGCGCATTCGTGACCGGCGCTCGAGTCCGAAGTCCGTCGCGCCGATTCAAGGGAGTGGCATAGAATGGGTCGGATGGACGGTCCGCAGATGTGCTGCGTGTGCCGGCGCCATCCGGTGGACCCGCGGTGGCGGCCCTTCTGCAGCCGCCGCTGTCAGACCGAAGACCAGGCCCGGTGGGCCGCCGGCACGTATCGGGTGGCCGGACCGCCGGCCGGGTCGCCAGACGAACACGACGACGAATGACCGCGGCCACCGGCCGCCAGTTCCACGGCCCCCGGCTCCGAGCCCAGGGCCCCGAGCCCCGCACGCCATGGCCGACACGCTCACCATCACCGACAACCGCACCGGCAAGCAGTACGAGCTGCCCATCACCGACGGCACCGTCAAGGCGATGGACCTCCGCAAGATCAAGTCCGGGGACGACGACTTCGGCCTGACCACCTACGACCCTGCCTTCATGAACACGGCGTCGTGCCGGAGCAAGATCACGTTCATCGATGGCGACAAGGGCATCCTGATGTACCGGGGCTACCCGATCGAGCAGCTCGCCGAGCACAGCACCTACCTCGAGACGGCGTACCTCATCCTGCACGGCGAACTGCCCGGTGCGTCCGAGCTCGCGGCGTGGACCCACGAGATCACGATGCACACGATGGTGCACGAGAACATCAAGAAGTTCATGGAGGGCTTCACCTACGACGCCCATCCCATGAGCGTGTTCGTCAGCACCGTCGGCGCGATGTCCACCTTCTACCCGGACGGCCGGAACATCTTCGATGCCGAATCGCGCCGCAAGCAGATCGTGCGCCTCATCGCGAAGGTGCCGACGATCGCGGCCTACGCCTACCGCCACAGCATCGGCCGCCCCTACGTCTACCCGGACAACGACCTCAGCTTCACGGGCAACTTCCTGAACATGCTGTTCAAGATGACCGAGGTGAAGTACACGCCGAACCCGGTCCTCGAGCGCGCCCTCGACGTGCTGTTCATCCTGCATGCCGACCACGAGCAGAACTGCTCCACGAGCGCCATGCGCGGCATCGGCAGCTCGCACGTGGACCCGTACAGCGCCATGGCGGGCGCGGCGGCGGCCCTGTACGGGCCGCTGCACGGCGGCGCGAACGAGGCCGTGCTGAAGATGCTCCAGGAGATCGGCTCGGTCTCGAACATCCCGGCGTTCATCAAGAGCGTCAAGGAGGGCCACGGCCGGCTGATGGGCTTCGGGCACCGCGTCTACAAGTCCTACGACCCGCGCGCCCGGATCATCAAGCAGACGGCCTACGAGGTGTTCGACGTCACGGGCAAGAACCCGCTGCTCGACATCGCACTCGAGCTCGAGCGCATCGCCCTCGAAGACGACTACTTCATCAAGCGGAAGCTGTACCCGAACGTGGACTTCTACTCGGGCCTCATCTACGAGGCCATGGGCTTCCAGATGGCCATGTTCCCGGTGCTCTTCGCCATCGCCCGCACCGTCGGCTGGGCGGCCCAGTGGGAGGAGATGCTGCTCGACGAGGAGCAGAAGATCGCCCGGCCGCGGCAGATCTACACGGGCTATGCCGCGCGGGACTACGTGCCCGCCGGCCAGCGGCCGTAGCCGCCGCCGTCAGCGGGCGCTGAGTGCGGCCGCCCGGATCTCGTCGCGAATCTCGGCGTCGGTGAGGACCGCCGACGCCCGCTTCGCCCGCTGCAGGATGCGATCCACGAGGGAGTCGGTGGCCGCGATTCCGCGCTTCTCCAGCCAGTAGGTGACGTTCGATCGGCCCGACATCGGGCCGATCTCGATCTCCTGTTCGCGCCCGATCATCCCCGCCGGAATCGCCGAGTAGACCGCGTCCATCAGGGCGCGGTCGCCCTTCTTCGCCGCCTTCACCACGGCCGCGGCATGCACGCCGGTGGCGGTCCGGAAGGCGTCGCGGCCCAGCACCGGGTAGTTGTCGGGCATCGGCACGCCGCACGCCCGCGAAACGGTCTCGCAGTATTCCGAGAGCGGCAGCAGATCGCGCTGGAGGTGTCCCAGCAGCACCAGGTTCACGAGCAGCAGGTCCATCGGCGTGTTGCCCACCCGCTCGCCGATGCCCAGGGCCGCGCCGTGCAGGCGGGTCGCGCCCGCCTGGTAGGCCGCCAGGCTGCAGGCGACGGCGAGATCGCGGTCGCGGTGCCCGTGCCAGTCGATACCCACCGGCGCGCCAGACTCGGCGACCACGCTGGCCACGAAGCGGACGACGGCGTGGGCGCCGGCCGGCGTGGCGAAGCCCACCGTGTCCGCCACGCAGATCCGGGACGCCCCGGCGTGGATGGCGCAGCGGTAGATGGCCCGCAGGGTGTCGGGGTGGGCGCGCGTCGTGTCCTCGGTGACGTACATGACGCGGAGGCCCTCGCGGACCGCGAACGTGATGGCGTCGTCGGTCTTGCGCAGGAGCCAGTCGAGCGTCCACCCCTCGGCGTACTGACGGATCGGCGAGCTCCCGATGAAGCACGCGCATTCGAGAGGGACGCCCGTCCGCTGCTGGATCTCGGCCACCGGGCGGATGTCGTCCACGTGGGTCCGCGCCGCGCAGTTGGCGGCCACGTTCAGCCGCGCGGCCGCGATTTCCCGGGCCAGGCGCTCCACGTCGCGCGCCACGTCGGCGCCGGCGCCGGGCAGGCCGATGTCGGCGGTGTGGATGCCCAGGGCATCGATGAGGTGGAGAATGCGGATCTTGTCGTCGATGGACGGCGTGCGGACCGACGGGGACTGGAGGCCGTCGCGCAGCGTCTCGTCGTCGAGCATGACCGGACCGGGCCGCGGCGGCGCCGCGACGGCGTTCCAGTCGTAGATCAGGCGTTCGTTCATGCCCCCGTCCTCGACCCGGGCGAGCCGAGGTAGCGCACGACCATCACGGTGACGTCGTCGCTCTGGGACGCGCCGGCCGCGAAGCCCTGCACGGCGGTCACGATCTGCTGGAGCAGGTCGCCGAGCGGCGCCGCCCGGTGCCGGGTGACCTCGGCGATGAGGCGGGCCTCGCCGAACTCCTCGCCGGCCGGGTTCAGGGCCTCGGTGACGCCGTCGCTGTAGACGACGAGCACGTCGCCCGGATCCAGGTGGGCCTGCTCGTCGGTGTAGGTGGCCCCGGCGAAGAGGCCCACCGGCATCCCGCTGCCGTTGAGCGGACGCGCGCCGGCGGCGCCCACGACGAGCGGCGGATTGTGGCCCGCGTTGCAGAACGCCAGGCCGCCGTCCTCCGACAGCGTGGCATAGAAGACCGTCGCATAGCGGGCGTCCACCTGCCGCTTCAGGAGGCCCTGGTTGACCAGCCGCATCGCCGAGGCGGGCGTGTTCCCGCCGGCCTGGGCCGAGAAGAGCCCCTGGATCTTGGCGGTGAGGAGCGCGGCGGCCGGCCCCTTGCCTGCGACGTCGCCGAGGACGATGCCCACCGCGCCGCCGTCCATCTCGACGTAGTCGAAGAAGTCGCCGCCGATCGAGCGCGACGGCAGCGACGCGCCCATGGCCTGGAAGTGCGGGCCCTCGCGTCGGCCCTGCGGCAGGAGCGACCGCTGGATCTCGGCCGCGATGCGGAGCTCGTGCTCGATCCGGGCCTTCTCCAGGGTTTCACGGTAGAGGCGCGCGTTCTCGATGGCCACGCCGGCCTCGTTGGCCAGCGTGTCGAGCGCGCTGCGCGTGGCGGTGGAGAGGAGCTGCCCCTTCTCGCGGCTGTCCAGGTAGAGCACGCCGATGGCGCGCGTCTCCGCGGGCAGGTCGGGCCGGTCGAGGTAGCGGACGTTTCGGAGCGGCGTGCACAGGACGTGGCGGATGCCGAGCTGGATGGTGCCCTGGTGGGCCTCGACGTCGCCCTCGAGCAGGTCGGCCACCACCTTCAGCTCGCCCGTGGCGTAGACCTCCTCGGGGATCTTGCGGCTGGTCTCGAACCGATTGCCGGGCAGGGTGACGCGGCCGCGCGCGCGGGCGAGCTTCAGGTCGAGCGTGCCGTCGTCGCCGGCGAGCATGATGAAGCCGCGCTCGGCGCCCGTGACGCCGATGGCGGCATCGAGCACGAGCGCGAGCACTTCGTCGAGGACGCGGCCCGATCCGAGAGCGCGGAGTCCCTCGAGCAGCGTGGCCATCTGGCGGATGTCGCCGACGGCCGTCCCGGCCGACGAGGTCGCCGAGGCGGACGCCGCGGCGTCGGTCAGGAACACGACCTCGGCGCCGCCGGTGCGGCCGAACTGCACGCGATCGCCGTGCGTCAGCCGGTGCTCGGTGACCGGCGCCCCGTTGGCATAGGTCCCGTAGCGCGATCCACGGTCGCGCAGGAGGAAGCCGGCGTCGTCGCGCACGATCTCGGCGTGCTCGCGCGACACGTCGCTGCCCACGAGGCGGACGTCGCTCTCGGTCCGGCGGCCGATCGTGGTCGTGGGCTTGTCGATCGGGATGACGCGCTTGCCAAGGCCATCGTTGACTTCGAGGCGGGGGTCACCCATGGGCGGTCCGATCATAACGTGCGCCGTCTGGGGGCGCCACACGCCCCCGCCGCCTCATCGCCGCCGCCCGGCCGACCGCCAGACGGCCGCCGCAGCGCCCGTCGCGACCACGGCCACGGCCGTCCAGCCGCCCCAGAGCGCGTCGTGCGGCACGACCGTCGGCAGCGCCGCCGCCAGGCCCACGGCGGCCGCCGCGATGCCCGAGAGCGCCAGCCACGGCCGCCCGCGGGGCGGCGGAGGCGGGGCGACGCGGGGGTCGGAGGTGGCCCGGCCGCAGCGATAGCAGATGAGGGCCTTGTCGGCGATCTCGGTGTCACAGAATCGGCAGCGCATGACGAAGGGACGTCCCCTTGGGACAGCATCCCAGCATACGCGATACTAGGGGCGCGGCCGGCGATTCACGCCCGCGCCCACGGCGCGGCCCGGCGCACGGTCAGCCGTCCGCGGCACTCGATGATTCCACTTCGCGACGTCATCCCCTCGCGCACGACGCCCGTGGTCACGACGGCCATCGTCGTCGTCAACGTGCTCGTCTACCTGCGCGAGACGACCCTCCCGCCGCGCGAGCTCGAGGCCTTCGTCCAGGCCTTCGGCCTGGTGCCCGCGGAGTTCGCGTGGGGGGCGGTCTTCTCGTCGATGTTCGTGCACGCGGGCTTCATGCACATGGCCGGCAACATGCTCTACCTGTGGATCTTCGGCGACAACGTCGAGGACCGCATGGGCCATGGCCGCTTCGTGGCCTTCTACCTGCTCACGGGCCTCAGCGCGGCCCTTGCGCAGACCGTCGCGGCGCCGCACTCCGCCGTGCCGATGGTCGGGGCGTCGGGCGCCATCGCGGGCGTGATGGGCGCCTACTTCGTCCTCTATCCCCGATCGCGCGTGCTCACGCTGGTCCCCTTCCCGCTCGCGATCGTCGAGATCCCGGCCGTGTTCCTCCTGGGCCTGTGGTTCCTGATGCAGTTCGTGAGCGGCGTGGCCACGCTCTCCCCGGTGCAGTCGGGCGAGCTGGCGGGCGGCGTCGCGTTCTGGGCGCACGCCGCGGGCTTCGGCGCGGGCGCGATCCTCGTGTTCGTCTTCCGCCGCCGCGAGCGGCAGCGGGTCGAGTGGTGGAGCGGACCGGCGGACGGCCGGTCGTGACGGCGGGTCTCAGGACCGGCTTCTGACCTCGCGGGACACCCGCGCCAGCTCGATCATCAGGCGCTCGAACTCGGCGGACCACGCGGCCGGGTCGGCGCCGGGCTTCTGCTGGATGAGCGCCTCGGCCTCGGCTTCGAGCGCACGGCGGCGCTCGATGAGGGCCCGCACTTCGGGGTCGGCGCTCTCGGACGCGACGTCGCGATCCAGGAAGAACGACCGGGCCATCGTACCGACCGGCCCGGTGGCCGAGGCCTGCACACCCGTCCGGTCGCCGGTGTCGCTCAGCATGGCCCGCTCGGTCGTGAGCTGGGCGCGTTCCTCGTAGTGGCGCGCGACGGCGCCGCTGGCCGCCGAGAAGAGCTCCCAGATCGAGGTGCGGCCGTTCTTGTCGAGATCCGACTGGGCATCGCCGAGCGCCTTGACGAAGTACTCGGGGAACACCGTGGCGTACTTCTGCGCCGCCGTCTCGGTCGCCGTGATGACGATACGGCCCTTGGCGGCCAGCGCCTCCATGAACGGCGCGCTCGATTCGGTCGTGTTCACCACCACCACGCGCCCGGGCAGCCCGTCGAGCAGGGCCCGCCAGTCGGCCGCCGTGAGATCGGGCCCCACCAGGTTGAACTTGGCCTGCTGCCCGTCGAAGGTGCCGTGCCCCAGGAGCACGAGCAGGACGAGATCGTCCTTCCCCACCTGGCCCTTGAGCGAGGTGAAGAGCTTGCGCACCTGCTCGGCGGTGGCCGGCGTGCCGGACTCGCGCGCGGTCTCGTCCACGAGTTGCAGGACATGCGCGGGCGCGAAGCCGAAGCGCCCTGTCAGCGCGGACTGGATGGCGTCGCGCCACGTCGCCAGTTGCTTCGCGTAGGCGGGCCCGCCGGAGGCGCCGCTGACGACGACCGCCCAGCGGCCGTCGCGCGACGCTGGCGGCGCGACGCCCTGCGCGGCGCCGGGCGTGGCGGGCCAGCAGGCGAGGAGAGCGGCGAGCATCGACCAGCGCATCATACGAGCCCCATCCGGCGCCTGAGCGTCCACTCCGCGGCCAGGATCCCGATCACGGCCAGCAGGCTCCACGCCCCGTGCCACAGATCGCGCAGCTCCGGCGGCCCGTCGACGACCCTGGCCACCGCGAGCTTCGGCGGGATGGCGTCCACCCCGTCCGGCCGCACGTACTCGCCGCCCGTCCGCGCCGACAGGCGCTGCAGCACGGCCTCGTTCAACCGCGGATCGGCCATCTCGGGATCGGCGCCGCCCGCGAGCACCGTGCGTTCGGCCGTGCCCAGGCGGTCGGTCCCGCGCCGCGCGTCGGCCGACACCCGATAGACGCCGGCGTCCTCGAAACGGACGGGCACTTCGTAGCGGCCGTCCGCGGCGTCGGCGAGCGTGGCCGTAAGCCGGGTCTCGTCCCCGCCCGGGGTCGTGACCACCACCTGCACCTCGGCGTCGTCCACCGGCTGGAACGCCTCGTCCCGCACGAGCACGGGCGCCGTCTCGGCCGTGCCCGGCGAGGGGTTGCCGAGCGCGACGACCGACACCCGATCGAGGGAGCCGCGCGCGAGCCAGCGGGTCATCTGACGCCAGATCGTATCGTAGGTCGCGTCCGACGCCGGAAGCATCATGCGCCAGTGCCACGAGGCCTCGCCCGCGAACACCATCGCGCGGCCCTGACCGTAGCGCTGGACCGTGACGAGCGGCCGCGCGTCGGTCGCGGTGCCGCTCGTGACGAGCACGAGCGCGCCCGGCCGTGGTCCGCCCACGGCCGAGACGGCCGCCAGCGGCGGCAGCGCGGCCCAGCGGCGGGCCGCTTCGTCGGCCGATGCCCCGAGCCGCGTCGCCGGATGGTCGGCACCGTCCGGCGTCAGGCGCACGCCGGCGCCGCCCGGCTCGCCCGTGGACGCGCGGGCCACGGTGGCGCGCCGATCGGACATGTCCACCGGCAGCACTTCGTCGATCGGCGTGCCGGCGAGGCCCTCCCGGTCGAACGACCGCCCACCCAGCACCAGCAGGCCGCCGCCTCGCACGGCCACGAAGTCGGCCGTCGCCTCGAGTTGCTCCTTCGAGAAGAACGCGGCGTCCACGTTGCCGAACACCACGGCGTCGTAGGCGAAGAGGTCGGCGCGCGTGCGCGGGTAGCCGGCGGCGAGTGCTCCGGCCCTGGACGCGGCCGCCTGCACGAAGAAGGTGGGCGCGCCGTCGTCGGTCTGCCCCTTCCTGATGACCGAGTCGACGTCCAGGCTCGTGTCGTGGGCGAGCGCGCGCTTCAGGAAGGTGTGCTCGTAGCCCGGCGCGCCCTCGACGAGGAGGAGCCGGCGCGGGCGGCCCGGCGGCTCCACGAGCACGCTGCGCGTGTTGTTCTCGCTGGCGGTCTCGCCCGGCGCCACGGGGACGTCCACCCGGTAGACCGTGGGCACCTTCGGATCGGGCGACACCGTGAAGACGGCCGTGACCGGCGCGCCATCGGCCGAGGAGAGCCGCCGCACCTCGATCGGGCGGCCGTTGGCCGAGAGCGTGAGCTCGAGCGGCTGCGTGCCGAACCCCGAACTGACGGCCGACACGTGGACGTCCACGGTGGAATCCGCCAGGCGCGGCTCTCCGGCCGACATGGCGATGACCTCGCGGTCCCGCGTGACGTGGGGCTCGCCCACGCCCACGGTGAAGACGGGCACCGCGGGCAGCGAGGCGGCATCGGCAGACGCCGTGTCGCCGCCGTCGGACACCACGATGACACCGCCCAGCGGGCGGCCCCGGTAGTGCTCGGCGACGGTCTTGAGCGCGCCGGCGAGATCGGACCGGCCGGCCGAGGCCTGCAGGTCGCCGAGCGCGGCCCGGGCGGCGCCGTCGCCGAAGGCCCACAGCTCGGTGCGCACGGATGCCTGGAGCGCCTGCGTGAGCTGGGCGGCGACGCGCCGCGCGCGCTCCATCCGCGCCGGACCCTGCCCGTCGGCCACGCGCATGCTGCGCGACACGTCCACCAGGATCGGAACGAGGCGATCGCGGGCGGCGGCGGGCGGCAGGACGCGGACGGGGCGGAGGACGGCCGCCGACAGCAGCAGCAGCGCGAGGGCGCGCAGGACCGTCAGGACAGCGCGCCGGCGCGGCGGCAGCCACGCGCCGGCATAGGTGTACACGGCCACGGCGACGGCCATGCCGGCGATGAGCGCGTAGCCCCACCACGGCAACGCAACGGCGAAGCGCATCCGGTCACCGCTCCGGCCGCCGCGGCGCCGCGAGCGATCGGTAGTACTTGTCCACGAGCTTCCGGTAGTCGTCGGGCACGGCCTCGGAGCGGCCGGCGCTCAGGCGATCCCGCGTCTCCTGCTGGCGCAGCGCGTCCGACAGGCCCTGCTCGACCTTCTCGAGCGCGAGCAGCAGGTTCTGCTTCAGGCTGTCCCACCGCGCGAAGTCCTGCTTGAAGGCCTCCGTGCCAGGCGCCGACGTGCTCGGCTGCCACTGCTCCGGCGTCGATCCGCCGCGCAGGTCGGCCGACCCACGCCCAAGCGCGTCCACCTGCTCCCGCGCCTGCCGCAGCTCCTCGGTCAGCTGGCGGCGAAGCCGGTCGACTTCTCCGTCGGCGGCCGCGCCCTCGGTCCCCGCCTCCTGTCCCCGGCCCTCGCGCGCGTCCGCCGCCGACTGCCGGCCCTCGGTGGCCTTGAGGTCGGCCAGCGCGCGATCGATGCGCGCGAGCTGCTCGCGCAGCTCGCGCGTGCGCGTCAGGTCGTCCGACAGCCGGGCCGTCGCCGGGCCATCGGCCTCCCTGCGGCCGTCGAGACGATCGGCGACGCGGTCCATCGCCTGCGCGGCCTGCCGCCCGAGACGCGCCGCCTCGTCCGCGGACGTCCCGGCCCCCGCGCGCGAGGCCGACGGCTGGGCCGTGGACGACGCGGCGCCCGTCGAGCCGGCCGCCGCCTCGGTCCGCTCCTGGCCGGCGAGCGCGCGCGACGCCTCGCGCATCAGATCGGCGGCGCGCCCGGATTCGAGCTCGCGCCCTGCCTGGTCGAGGGTCTGGCGGCCGTCGCCCTGCGGTGCCTGCCGTGCCAGCGCGCGCATGCGTTCCTTCAGGCGCTCGGTGCGCGCCGCCAGCCGCGTCTGTTCGCCGGCCGCCTGGCGGGCGTCGGCACGTCCCTCGGCGGTGCCGCCGCGGGCGACGCGATCGGTCAGGCGCCGCTGCGCCTCGGCGAGCTGCCGGGCCTCCAGCTGCACGTCGCCGAGACGCCGCTGCAGGTCCTCGGCCGTCGACCCTTGAAGCGCGTCCTCGGCCCGCCGCATCTGCTCGAGCGCGCGCGTGGCGCTCTGGCTGGCCCGCTCCGCGTCCTCGTCACGCAATCCCGACGAGGCCTGCCGCATCTCCGAGACCGCGTCGCGCAGCGCCTGCCGGTCGCCATCCGACGTCTGGCTGGCGGCGCTCTGCCCCGCGGCCTGGCCCGATCCGGACGAGGCGCCCTGCGTCCCCGCGGTCTGCGGTGGCCCGCTCGCGCCTTTCTGCTGTCCGGAGGACGCCGCCGCGTCACGCCGTTCACCCTGCGAGCCTGGATCGCGCTGGCCGTTCGGCTGCGGCAGCTGCCGCGCCAGCTGCTCCAGCTCGCGGCGGAGCTGTTCCTGGTCGCGCGTGAGCCGTTCGAGCCGGCGCTTCACGGTCTCCGCGTCCAGGCCGTCCTGCTGGCGGGCCAGATCGCGCTGATCGCGGCTCAGCGCTTCCTGCCGGCGCGCCAGCTCGCGGAGCGCCGCCAGCGGGTCGTCCTCGCGCGTCCCGTCCTGACGCGTCTCGGCGGAGTCAGGGGTTTCGTACGTGGTCTCCTGCTGCTTGCGCAGTTCCTGATCGAAGAGCGCCGACAGATCGGGCGCCTGGCGGCTTCCGCCTCCCCCACCGCTCTGCTGGCGCGCCACCTGGCGCCGCTTCACGTCGGCTTCCGCCTTGAGGAGTTGATTGAGCGCCTCCATCTCGTGCGGCAGCGCCGTGCCGGTCCGGGCGCGGTCCAGCTCGGTGGCCGCGCGGCGCATGGCCTCGATGGCGAGGCCAATCGGATCGTCGCCGATCGTGCTGAGGGTGGCCTGCCCGCCCCGCCGGCGCGGGCCGCCCGGGCTCGCCGGCTGGAGCTGGCTGCCCGCTTCCTTGGCCGCGCGCTGCTCGAGCGCGCGCTGGGCGGCAGCCAGGGCGCGCACGTCGGCGGCCGAGGCCTCCCGATTCGCGCGCCGGCCGCGGCTGTCGAGCTTCCACGTGGCGACGACGATCTCCTTCTGGGCGGCGGCGAGATCCAGCACGCCCTGGGCCTGACCGCTGGCCGCCATGGCCTGGCTCTGCGCCGCCACGAACTCGTCGTCGAACGCCTTCACCTCGAGGAAGAACATGTCGCTGCGCGTCTCCGACGACGGCTTGCCGCGCCCGATGTCGCGCGCCCTGACGTAGTAGCTGACGACATCACCGGGCGCGACTTCGAGGTCTTCCAGGTAGAGGGTGTGGGCGCCGTTGACGGTGAGCGCGCTCGCCGTGCCCCGCAGCGGCACCACCACCTCGGCATCGCCCGGCTTCTGCAGCACGAGGTCGAAGCTCTTCACGCCGAAGTCGTCGTCCGCGCGCGCCTCGATGAGCACCTCTTCGAGCGGCGTGACCTGCCGGTCGCCGGCGGGCCGCAGGATCCGGACGTCTGGCGGCCGATCGAGCAACGTCCGGATGAAGTACTCGGTGTCGTCGGGCATCTCGACGCCGTCGTCGTCGACGAAGGCGACACGGTAGGAGCCATCCGCCGACACGGTGAGATCCGCCGAGGCGACCCGCCCGCCCCCGGCGAGGGCCACCCGGGTGCCGTCGCCCATCACCAGCGCGCCGGACTCCACGGCGCGGTCGGCCGTGACGGTCAGGCGGACCGTCGTGCCTTCGGGGGCGTAGATGTCGCCGCCGTCCTCTTCGTGCCGTGGCGCGAGGCCCAGGGCCGTGGGGAACGTGAGGTCGAGATCGATCCGCTCCACGCGCGCCGGATGCACGACGGTCACGGTGTAGGCCGGCGACTCGCGGCCGCCGGCCACCACGCGGTAGTCGAACGAGGCCGTCACGTCGGGCACGGTCGCCACGAACGCGCCATCGGGCTCGAGCCGCATCGGCGCGGGCTCGGCGCCGTCGCCGGCCACGAGCGCGGGCGTCACGGCCGTGGTGCCGTCGATACGCGCGGTGATGGTGACGGGGCGCCCGGCGCGCACCCGGACGTTGCCGGGCTCCACGGTGAGCGCGAGCCGCGACGGCATCAGGTAAGCGGCGGCCACCTCGCCCGCCCGGCCGAGCGGTCCGACGAGGAGCGCCACCGAGGCGGCCAGCGCGGCCGTCGCGGCCCAGGCGCGGCGGTTGGTCCGGCGGACGGTGTCGGGGTCCACGACGGCGTCGGTCACGCCAGGACCGGCGGCCCGGAGCGCGGACGCCGCCAGCTGATCGGCGATGCCCGGACGATGGTCCGGCCGGGCCGCGTAGTCCACGGCCGTCGCCACCACGTCGTCCAGTCCACCGAGGCGCTCCTCGACGAGGCGCGCGATCTGCAGCGGCGTGGACGTCTCCCTGGCGCCGACGAGCGCGACGGCCAGCGCGAGGCCGGCCACGGCCACGCCGAAGCCGACCACCGCCAGCAGAACCAGACCGTCGGGCGCCCCGAGCGCGACGGCGGCCCGCGAGGCCGCGAGCGCGACGGCCGCGGCCACGGCTCCGGCGATCCACGCGCGGCGCCACGCCAGCGACGCCCGCCGACGGGCGATGTCATCGAGAAGCGCGCGGAGCGTCGTCAGCTCGTCCGCCATGGAAAATGCCGCTCTTCGTATCCTACCCGCTCCGTGGCGCGACGCGCGGCCGCCGCTGCCGCCCCACGAGGCTCTCGACCACCAGCAGCCCCAGCATCACGGCCAGGCCGACCTGCCACAGGCGCTGCCGCTCCTCGCGGGCCCGGGCGTCTTCGTCGAGGGCCGGCCCATCGGGGGTCCCGACCGTCTGGACACGGGCCGCAAAGGCCTCGGCCGTGATGGCGGACGGGTCGCTCTCGGCCGGATCGACGTTCACGACGATCGCCGGCGACGGCGCGCCGCCGGCCGCGGCCGCGCGATGCACGCCCGGCTGCGGAGGCACGTCGGCGGGGACGTCCGGCAGGACGAACGCGGTCGCCGGCCGGACCCCGCGCGTGAGGTACTGCGCCGACTCGACGATGAACGGCGCGAACCCCGGCTCGAGCGGGAAGCGGTTCCAGCGGTTGTCGAGGTCCGAGGCGAAGAGCAGGAGCGTGCCGCGCTCGACGCGCCGTTCGGCGAAGGCGATGGCGCCGCCGGCAAAGCGCGCCAGCACGTCCCAGCCGGCCTCGTCCAGGACCTGGCGGTACTGGCCGATGGCCACGCGGCCCAGGGCCGAGCGCGTGCCGGCCAGGAGCCGCCATACGGGATGGCGGCGATCGGAGGCGACGATGGCGGTGTCGTCCGCGCGCGGCGTGACCGGCTCCGGCGAGACGCGCAACTGGAACCCGAGGGCCTCGCCGAGCGTGGGGACGTCGACGTCGGGCCCGAGTGACAGCAGCACGCGCCCGCCGCCGCTCAGATACGCCGCCAGTCGCGCGCGGCCGCCCCGGTCCAGCGTCCGCGTGCCGACGACGACGGCGGCGTCGTACGCCGGACCGGCGGCGGCGCTGAAGCGCCGCCCGTCCCGCACGTCGACCTCCACAGGCCAGGCCTCGCCCGCCGCTTCGAGCGCGCGTTGCACGTACAGCCCGGTGGTCGCCGTCTCCGGCGGGTCGGCCGTGAGCACGAGCACCCGCAGCGGACGTTCGGGGTCGAGCGCCCGGTAGCGCACGTTGTCGCCCTGGAAGCCGTCGGCATCGTCGATCGACACGGCGGCGACGCCGCGCGCGGGAGGCCGGCCCGGAAACCGCACTTCCGCCGCCGCGAGGGGCGCGAGCGCCGTGTCGACGCGCGCCACCTCCCGGCCGTCGACCGTCAGCCGCGCCACGGTCGCTCGAGGCCCAGGCGCGAAGTTCTGGACGACCGCGGTCACGGCATCGCCGGCGCGCAGCGCCGTGACGGCGAGATTGTCGGGGGCGGGCGGAACGGCGTCCACGCGCACGTCCACCCCGCCGGGCACGGTCACCTGGTCCCGGCCCGCCCAGCCTCGCTGCTGGAGGTCGGTGACGACGACGATCCGGCCGGACGCGCCGCCGAGCGCGTCGACCGCCGTGCCGAGCGCCGCGGCGTAGCTCGTGCCGCCGGCGCCCGCCACGAGCGTCTCGACCGCCGACCGCGCGGCGTCACGGCTCGCCGACGGCGGCGCGACGATCCGGCCGAGATCGTCGAAGGCGACGACGCCCACCAGGTCGGCCGCTGGCGCCTCGTCCACGGCCGCGAGGGCCCGCCGCCGCAGTTCGCGCCAGGTGGCCGGCGCCGAGGTGCTGAGCGACACGTCGACCGCCACGATGGTGGTACGGCCGGTGAGCCCGTCGCCGGCCCCCTGCACGTACGGCCGGGCGAAGGAGAACGCGAGCAGCACGAGCGCGCCGACGCGAAGCGCCAGCAGGAGGAGGTCGCGGAGGCGCCGCCGCTCCTGCTGCTGGACCGGGGCGTCCGGCACCATGCCCGCGGCCGGGAAGTCGACCACGCGGTCGGTCCGCCTGTGGAAGAGGTGCAGCACGACGGGGACGGCCACGGCGAGGAGGCCCGCCAGGAACGCCGGCGCCAGGAACCCCAGTCCGAACATCGGCCCCTAGCTCCTGGCCCGCGCCGTCAGGTACGACATGAGGGCCACGTCCAGCGGCTGCGAGGTGTCGAGCACGTGGTAGTCCACGCCGGCGCCGCCCAGTTCGCGCCGGTAGGTGCCGACCAGGCCCTGCACGGCCGCCAGGTAGCCCTCGCGCACGACGGCGGGGTCGGCGAAGACCTCGTTGGACGACTCGGGATCGCGGAAGCGCGCGGCATCGGAGAACGTGAAGCGCAATTCCTGCGGATCCAGGAGGTGGAAGACGATGACGTCGGTGCCGCGCTGGCGGAAGTGCTTCAGCCCGCGGATGACGCGGTCGGGATCGTCCAGGAGGTCCGAGATCACGACGACCAGTCCCCGCTTGGACAGGACCTTCGCGAGATCGCCGAGCGGCTTGGCGACGTTGGTCCGCGACCCCGACGGCAGGCGCTCGAGCGCCAGGAGGACCGTGCGGAGGTGGCCGCTCCTGGCCGAGGGCGGCACGCGGTGCACGATGTCCTCGTCGAAGGCGATGAGGCCCACGGCGTCGCGCTGATGGTGCATCAGGTAGGCGAGCGCCGCCGCCAGGTAGCAGCCGTACTCGCGCTTGGTGACCGCGTGCGAGCCGTACTGCATGGAACTGCTGACGTCGAGCAGCAGGTGGCAGTCGAGGTTGGTGTCCTCCTCGAACTTCTTCACGAAGTGGCGGTCGGTGCGGGCGAACACCTTCCAGTCGATCGTGGAGAGCGCATCGCCCGGGAGGTACTGGCGGTACTCGGCGAACTCGACGCTGAAGCCCCGACGCGGACTGCGGTGCAGGCCGGCCAGCACGCCCTCGACGACCGTCTTGGCCTTCAGATCGAGCGTGCCCAGCCGGGCGAGCACTCCTGGGTCGAGGTAGCGCGAGGGGGCGGCCATGGCTTCACAACCCGCTCGCGGGCGGGGGGATCGCGCCGAGGAGGCGGTCCACGAGGATGTCGGGCGTGATGCCCTCGGCCTCGCCGTAGAAGTTCGGGATCACCCGGTGGCGCAGGATCGGCTTGGCGAGCGCCTGGATGTCCTTGACCGACACGTGGAAGCGTCCGTGCATGAGCGCGCGCGCCTTGGAACCGAGGATGAGCGCCTGGGACGCGCGGAGCCCGGCGCCCCATTTCACCCACTTCTCGACGAAGTCGAGCCGCGGGCCGCGGCCCGGCCGCGAGGCATCCACCAGGCGGACGGCGTAGCGAGCGACGTCGTCGGCGACGACCACCTCGCGGACCACGTCGTGGAAGGCCAGGATGTCCTCGCCGCTCAACACGTGGACCGGCTGGGGGCGGCGCCCGCCGGTGGTCTCGGTGACCACCTTCACCTCGTCGTCCTCCGACAGGTACGACATCGTCACGTTGAACATGAACCGGTCCAGCTGCGCCTCGGGCAGCGGGTAGGTGCCCTCCAGCTCGATCGGGTTCTGGGTGGCCAGGACGAAGAACGGGCGGTCGAGCGCGTAGGTGCGCCCGGCGGCCGTGACGTGGAACTCCTGCATCGCCTCGAGGAGCGCCGCCTGCGTCTTGGGCGGCGTCCGGTTGATCTCGTCGGCCAGCAGGATCTGCGCGAAGATCGGCCCGCGCACGAAGCGGAGGGCGCGCACGCCGTCGGCCTCGTCGAGGATCTCGGTGCCCGTGATGTCGGCGGGCATCAGGTCCGGCGTGAACTGGATGCGTTTGAAGCTCAGGTCGAGGATGTTCGCGAGCGTCTTGATGAGCAGCGTCTTGGCCAGGCCGGGCACGCCCGTGAGCAGGCAGTGGCCGCCGGTGAAGAGCGCGATGAGCACCTGGTCGACCACCTCGTCCTGGCCGACGATCACCAGCCGCAGCTGCTCGAGAATCCTGGCCCGCCCCGCGGCCACCCGCGACGCGAGGTCTTCGCCGTGTAGGTCCGTCGTCCGATTCATGCGCGCCGCTTCCTTCGAAAGCCCCGGGTCCCGAGCCCCGGGCCCCGCTCCTAGTGTGTGAGCGTGTACACGATCTCGTTGATCATCATCTGGTAGGCGACCGACGTCCACTTCAGGTAGCCCGGATACTCGTCGGCGTTGGACCATTCCCAGCCGTCGCCCATGTCGGTGTTCCAGTTGATGAGCACCATGGGGCGGCCCGTGTCGTCAAGGATGCCGCGCAGGTGCGCCGTGTAGCCGCCCTTCTCCCAGGTACGGCCGTTCAGGAACGAGCCCACGCCCGGCACCTGCGGGTAACGATCGAGCTGGTAGAACGAGGTGTAGATCGGGTGCGGCGGCGCGATTTCGACGACCTCCCGGTCGGGGAACACCTTGCCGAGCCAGCGCGTGGTGAGCTCCCACTCGAACGAGCCATGGAAGTCGTCGAGGGTGAGCGTCCCGCCCCGCAGCAGGAATTCGCGGAGCGTGGCGGCCTCGGCGTCGCTCATGACGACGTTGCTCGGCTCGACGAGGTACAGCCACGGATACTGCCAGAGGCGCGGATCGTCGAGGGCCATGGCGAGCGGCTCGCCCACCTCGATGGCCGTGGCCGTCTGGACGCGGCGCGAGAGGTTCTGATCGGCGGCGGGGCCGTCGATGGCCCAGGGATCGTCCCAGAAGCCGAAGCGCGTCCGCATGGCGAGGTCCCCCGTCGTCGGCGTGTACTTGACGCGGACGAACGTCCACTGGAGGCCGGCGAAGCGCTCTTCCTTGAACACGCCGGGCTGCGCCGCGGCGCCGCGCGCCAGCGAGGACACGGCCGGCACGACGAGCACCAGGAGCGCCGCCAGCACCGGGCCCGGACCGCGGGCACGCCGCCGCCGGCGTTCCCCGTCGTCGGCCGTCACTGGGGCGACTCCACCAGACGCAGCAGCAGCTCCTGGGCGCGCACGTAGGTCGGCGCGACCTCGAGGGCCTGGAGCGCCTGGGCCTTCGCGTCGGCCTTGGATCCGGCCTTCTCGAGCGCCTCGCCCAGGTCGGCGTGCGCGCCGGCTCTGTCCTGCGGCCCGGCGGCCACCGCGACGCGGAACGCCTGAATCGCCTGGGGCAGCCGTCCCGCCTCGAGCGCGGACCGGCCGATCTCGGTGTGGGCTGCGGCATCGAACGGGTCGATCGCCACGACCTTGGCGAGCGCGGCCTGGCGGCGCGGCCCGTCGGTCTCCGGGTCGAGCAGCCCCACGAGCTGGCGGGCCGAGGCGACATCGGTGTGATCGGCCGTGGTCAGCGTCTCGAGCGCGCGGGCGGCGCCGGCCGTGTCGCCCTTGGCCGTGAGCAGCGCCGCGATGCGCGCCTGCGGACTTTCCGCGCCGGTCGCGATCGGCACGAGCTCGGCGGCCTTCCGGTAGACGCCGATGGCGGCGTCGGGCTCGCCCTTCTCGAGCGCGAGGCCGAGCGCCATCTGCACCGGGAAGCTCCCGGGATTCGCGGCGGCGGCCGCGCGCAGCCGGTCGAGGGGCGCGGAGGGATCGAACCCCTCCGGCGCGGCGAGCGCGCGTCGCAGGCGTCCGAAGCGCTCGTCGAGGAACCCGTCGAAGCTGCCCTGGAGGTCGTCGAGGCTCACCTTGAGCACGCGCGTGACGGCCGCCTCGGTGTCGAGATCCTCGGAGAACACGCGAACCAGCTCGCGGAGCGACGGCTCGGAGAAGCGCGCGACGATGTGCTCCACGAGCAGCGACGCCTCGTAGTACGCCAGGGAGATGAGCTGCGGGCTGCTGAACCCGGCGTTGAGGTCGCGCAGCTTCATCACCTGGCCGGCGTTCAGGGCGCTGGCGAAGGTCACTTCCATCTCGCGGCCCCAGGCCGGGCGCGCGCGGGTCTCCTCCCAGACGGAGATCCCTTCGGTGAGCCACCGCGGCACGCGCTGCTTCGACAACTGCAGCGTGATGACGTGCGCGAGCTCGTGCCACAGCGTGGCGCCCCAGTTGAACTCACCGGGCGGTCGCGCGCGCGGTGAGTCGAGGGTGACCACCTTGCCGAAGCAGGCGCCGAGGGCGCCGATCATGCCCGGCAGGCCGAGCGTGCGCACGGCGAAGTCGTCGTGCCTCGGAAACATCTCGATGAGGATCGGGCCGGCCGGCGTGAAGTTCCAGCGCTTCGAGAGCGACGCCAGCGCCTCGCGCGCCAGCGCGGGGACGTATTCGCGCATGACGGCAGCCTCGTCCGCGTGCAGGCGGATGACCATGTCGCCCTCGCGAATCGTCTCGAAGCCGTCGAGCGTGTCGAGCAGGTTCAGCAGGTTGTAGGTGACGCGGTCGAACGGGTCGCCGCGGAACGCCGTCTCCAGCGCCCGCCGCGCGCCGCGCTCGTCGCCCGTGCGCATCAGGTGGGCGCCGAGGTCCGCGAACGCGCGCCAGTTCGACTGGTCGATCGTCAGCGCCCGCCGAGCGAATTCGGCCGCCTCCTCGAAGCGGTAGTTCCGGCCGGCGACCTGGCCCATCACCCGGTAGACCTCGCCGTAGGTCGGGTTCAGCTTGAGGATGGCGTCGGTGGTGGCCGTGACCTCCTCCGGGCGCCGCTCGAGCCACGCGATGGCGGCCTTGAGCGACAGCGCCACGAAGTGGTTCGGGTTGACGGCCAGCGCCTTGTCGACGTCCTCACGGGCCTCGTCGCGTTTGACGTCGTCGAGGGCGAGCTCCGCGAGCAGGACACGCGCGTCGGCGGCGTTCGGATTGATCGACAGGACCTGCGCGGCCAGCTTCCGCGCCGCCGGCGGGTTCTCTTCCGCCATGGTCCGCGCGAGCCCCATGAGCGCGCCGGGATGCTCCGCATCGGTCCGCAGGGCGGCCTGGAAGGACCGGGCGGCCTCCGCGCGTTCGTGGCCCTGCAGGAAGAGCTCACCCCAGGCGACGTTCGCGGCGACGTCGGTGGGGGCCTGGGCCACCGCCTGGCGGAAGAAGTCGTTGGCCTGCTGGAGGCGGCCGAGGGCCTGCGCCGCACGCCCCGCGCGGACGTACTCGGCTGCCGATCCCGCCAGCAGATCGCGCGAGAGGACGATCGACAGCGCGCGGAGGCCCTCGCGCTTGCCCTGCATGCGCTGCACGAGGCCGAGCTCGACCATCGCGTCGCCGGTGACGTTGCGCGTGGCCGCGGGAAGGAGGGCCTGCTCCGCGTCGGCGTACTTCCCGACCGCCACGAGGGCCCGCGCGCGCAGGACGGCGGCGCCGATGTCGTCCGCCGGCAGCTGGGCCAGGGCGCTCTGCACCTGCTCGTAGCGGCCGTGGTCGAGCGCGTCGGCGGCGGCCTCGCGCGGATCCGCCGTCCGCTGAGCATGGGCGGCGGGGTGCCAGGGACCGGGCGCGGCCAGACAGGCGACCGACATCGCCAGGACGGCACCGCAGCGGCGAAGTGCGACGGGTGACAGCATCACGCGGGCCAGGACGAGGCCAGTATACGGCCTCGCCGCGGGTTGACGTACAGACGTCGCGAGGGCCTGCGCGGCCGTGGTCGATCGGCTCAGAACAGCTGCCGCCAGGTGAAGAACAGCGACGCCGCGAACGCCTGGAGGGCCGCGAACGCGACGAGCCAGAGCGTCCGGTGGCGGGCGGGCACGGCATCGCCGAGCCAGAGGAACACCGGGAACAGCACCGCGGTGGCCCGGCCCACCGACAGCCAGCCGCCGGTGGCGATCGACGGCACGAGGTTCAGCACGATGACGCTGGCGGCGGGCAGGCCGAAGCGCCGCCACACCGGCACGATCGCGGCCGTGCAGAGGAGGGCGCCGAGGGCGTTCAGGAGATTGGGCACGTTGCCGGTCGAGTAGTCGTAGAGCCCGACGGCGCCGATCGTCTCCCACTCGTTCCCGATGAACGCCGCGACGCCGCGATTCTCGCGTCCCCAGGCCGCCTGCAGACGGATCCACATGAACGGATCGCCCGTCTTGTCGTAGACGTAGGCCGAATAGATCAACATCCCGAGACCCGGCGCCGCGGCGATGACGAGCCGGTCGACGAGGGCCCCCCATCCGCCCGGCGGCCGTCGGAAGCGGCCCTCACTCCAGAGCGGAGCCACCGCCATCAGCGCCAGGGGGACCGACAGCAGACAGCCGTTCGGTCGGGTCAGGCCGGCGACGAGCCCCCACCCGAACCCGGCCCACCGCTCGTCCCGCCGCGCGTGCCACCATGCGCCCAGCATGGCGAGCAGGAACAGGGCCTCGGTATACGGCGCGCTGTAGAACAAGGCAAAGGGATACGCCGCCAGCAACGCCGCCGCCGTCGCGGCCCGTTCGTCGCCCATCAGCTCGCGCGCCAGACGGAACAGGTAGCGAAGCGCCCACGCGAACGCCAGGATCGACACGAGCGTTCCGCTCCACACGAACTGCCGGGCCAACAGCAGCGACGCGCCGTGCATCACGACAGGAAACGCCGGGAAGAAGACCAGGTTCTGCTGCACGTCGACGCGGTTGGGGCGGTACTCGTAGCCGCGCGAGGCGATGCTCAGATACCAGCCCGCGTCGTAGCGCGCCGGCAGGTTGGCGACTTCGCCCTCCCCGACCCTGAGCAACGATCGCCCGTCCGGGTAGCCGAACGCATACACGGCCAGCAGGCCGACCACGAGGACGCCGATCCGGGTGGTCACCACGAGCGGCCAGGTGGCGCGCGTCACCTCGTCCCGCCGCCACGCGGCGACGCGGCGCCAGACCGCGACGGGCAGCGCCGGCGACCGCCGCCAGACGTGCCGCAGGACCGCAAGCCCCCCCGCCAGCAGGGCCACGCGCGCCCACGACGTCACCGACAGCCGGACTCCAGGCAGTTCGACGCGGAAGCCCCCGGTGACGGCCACCGACGCGGCCACGGCGCCCAGCGCCAGAATCGCCGCGTCGATCGCTCCGAGGCCGCGCGGTGAGTCCGGCCCGCCGCCACGATTGGGAGACCGGGAATCGGACGGCATCCAGCTCATCCTACCGGGTCGCGCCCGAGGGCGCGGTCCTCGATCGTGACCCGGCGCCACAGGAGCCAGCCGAAGCCGAGGAGGAAGAGGACGCCGCTGACGGGCGCGTGGACGATCGCCGCGGCCCCCACGATCTCGCCGATCACGGCCACGTAATTCGGGTGCCGCAGGAGGCGGTAGGGCCCCGTCGCGACGAGCGGGAGTCCGGGCGGCACGAGCACGCGGAAGGACCACCGCCAGCCAAGGGTGGCCATCGCCCACGCCTTGAGCGCCTTGGCCAGGCCGAACACGACGAGACCGGCCGCGAGGGCGGCGGCGGGCGCGGGGCCGGTGAGGCCGCCCTCGACGGCCAGGGCCACGAAGCCGGCGGGATAGGCCCACTGCATCGTGCGGTAGACGTCGCCCGGCGGCTCGAGCGCACCGCGGGCCCGGAGCACGCTGGCGTTGTAGGCCGACAGCGCGGCCTCGCCCGCCATCACGGCGAGCACGGCGGCCAGGGTGCCACACGCGATGATGGCGCTCACCGGCATCGGCACTCAGGCCAGGGCGAGGTCGCCGGCATAGCCGACGAGGGCCTGCGCCAGGCCCGGCCAGATCTCGGCGAGACCGACGGCGGCGCGGACGGCAGCAGGCGCGTCCACGAGACGGCGCACCGTGCGGTTGAACCGCCACTTGGCGGCGAAGGCCTGGGCTCGGCGCCGCGTCAGCGCGTCGGCGGCCCCCTGGCGCGACACCCGGCCGTCGAGCACGTCGGCCGCGAGGTCGGCGGCGAGCACGGCGCCGTCGATCGCCAGGCGCAGACCGTCGCCCGTCATGGGATCGATGAACCCGGCCGCGTCGCCCGCCAGCAGCAGGCCGGGGACGCCCGCCGCCCGGATGTCGCGAGCCATCGGGCCGAGCGACACGACGCGCGCCACCGGGCGCGCGCCCGCCAGCCGGGCCGACAGCGCGGGGTCGTCGGCGACGGCCGCGCGCATCGCCTGCCACGGCGAGGCGCCGAACCGCGCGGCCGCCGCACGCGGCACCACGACGCAGACATTGGTCACGCCCTCGGCCACGGGCGCCAGGCCCAGGTAGCTCCCGCGGCGGACGTGCATCTCGCCCAGGTCGGCCGCCATGCCGTCGACGCCCTCGGCGTAGGCGCCGAACGCCCACCGGCGCGGCTCCCGCGGCGTCCACGCGAGCCCCAGCCCGCCGGCAAGGGCCGACGTCCGGCCGTCGGCGCCGACGACCAGCCGGCCCGGGTGGGCGCGGTCGCCCTGCGCGGTGGCCACGATCACGCCGTCCACCGCCTCGCCGCCCCGCGCCGCGCCGCGCACCAGCACGCCGTCCTCGACGAGGGCGCCGGCGGCGGCGGCCTGCCGCAGCAGCGCGTCGTCGAGATCCCGGCGCACGACCGTGAGGCCGGCGAGGCCCCGTGGATACCGCGCCTCCACGGCCGGGCCGCCCGTCCCCGAGAGACGCATGCCGTGGAGCGGACGCCCGAGCGCCAGGAGGGGCGCGATGTCGGCGTGGCGGGCCAGCGTTGCCAGCGCGCCGGGGTTCAGGGTGTCCCCGCAGAGCTTCGGCCGCGGGAACCTGGCGCGCTCGAACACGCGGACGCGGTAGCCGCGCCGCGCGAGGAGCAGCGCGGCCAGCGCCCCCGCCGGTCCGCCGCCCACGATCACCACGTCGTCCTGGCGGGCCATCCCGGCGGTCATCCGATGGCGCCGAGCACGAGGGCGCTGTTCTTCGATCCGAACCCGAGGCAATTGCAGAGGGCGGCCTCGACCTGCGCGGCGCGGCCCGTGATCGGCAGGAAGTCGAGATCGCACGACGGATCCGGGTCGGTGAGGTTGATGGTCGGCGGCAGGAACCCCCGCGCCAGCGCCAGGGCCGTCGCCACGACGCCGGCCGCCCCGCTCGCCCCCTGTGGATGGCCGATCATGGACTTGGTCGACGATCCGGCGAGGCGATCGGCGTGCGCGCCGAAGGCGAGCCGCGTGCACCGCGCCTCGACCGCGTCGTTCAGGGGCGTGGACGTGCCGTGGTAGTTCACGTAGCCGATCCGCTCCCGGGCGCACCCCGCCCTGGCGAGGGCCGTCTCCATGCACCGCACGATCTCGCGTCCGTCCGGGTCCATCTGCACCCGATGGTACGCGTCGCAGGTCGAGGCGTAGCCATCCACGCTCGCGTAGATCCGGGCGCCGCGGGCGCGAGCCCGGTCCTCGCGCTCGAGCGCGATCATCCAGGCGCCTTCGCCGAGGACGAAGCCGTCGCGGCCCCGATCGAACGGCCGGGACGCCTCCGCCGGACGGTCGTTGTAGTGCGTGGACACGGCGCGCATCCGGCCGAAGCCGTAGAGCATGCCCGGCAGGACGCAGCCATCGACGCCGCCCGTGAGCAGTACGTCGGCGTCCCCCGCCCTCAACAGCGAGGCCGCATACCCGATGGCGTCGGTGGACGAGGTGCAGCCGGTGGACAGCACGTGGCTGATGCCGTGCAGGCCGAGCGACATCGAGATCTCGCTCGACACCATGCCGCAGATGCCGATGGCGATCGCGTACGGCGTGACGTGCCGGCCGCCGTTCGTGAAGAACTCGCGGTAGCCGTACTCGGTCACGTCGATGCCGCCGCCCCCGGTCCCCACGATGACTCCGGCGCCCGGCTCGTCCACGCGGAGGCCGGCATCCTGCCAGGCCTCGCGTCCGGCGAGCACGCCGAAGAGCGCGGCGCGGGAGTAGCGCTTCGGGTCCGCGCGCGACGTCCACCCGTCCGCGGCCTCGCCGTCCACCTCGACCGCGGCCGAGATGTCCACCGGAGGCACGGAGGCGGCCACCCGGCAGGGATAGGTGGAGACGTCGAACTCGGTGACGGCGCGCGTGCCGCTGGCGCCCCGGGACACGTGGTCCCAGTAGCGCTCACGGCCCACGCCGAACGTGGACACGACGCCGATACCGGAGATGACGATGCGAGGCGGGGTCACGGCCGAGGGCGCGGGCGCCCGCGCGAGATTCCTATAATACGTGGCGCCCGGCACGACGCCCGCCCGGCCCCGCCGATGACCACGCCGTCCGCTTCACGTGTCGAGACCGTCGTGGCCTGGCTGGGCGCGCTCGGCGCCGCGGCCGCCCTCGGCTACGCCGCGTGGTTCTACTACGCGGTGGTGGATGAGCCGGGCCCACCGCGCGCGTCGGTCGCCGGGGCCGTGCTCTGGAACGTCGGCACGTTCACCCTCTTCGCCGTGCACCACAGCGTGATGGTGCGGACGGGCCTTCGCGAGCGCTGGCAGCAGGTGGTCTCGCCCCGCCTCGAGCGCTCGTCGTACGTGTGGATCGCCTCGGCCCTGCTGGCGCTGGTCTGCGCCACCTGGCGGCGCGTGCCAGGGGTCCTGTACTCGGCGGCGCCGCCGCTGTCGTGGCTGCTGCTGGGGCTGCAGGCCTCGGGCGTGGCGCTGAGCCTGGCCGGGGCCCGGGTGCTCGACGCGCGGGAACTCGCCGGCATCCGACAGGCCACGGGCCATGCCACCCCCACGCGGATCCGCGTCGTGTGGCCGTTCACGATGGTGCGCCACCCCATCTACCTGGGCTGGGTCCTGATCGTGTTCGGCGCGTCGCCCATGACGGTCGACCGCGCGGTGGCGGCCGTCGTGTCGACGGCCTACCTGCTCATCGCCATGCCTTGGGAGGAGCGTAGCCTCGCCGCTGCCGCGGGGCCGGCGTACTCGGCGTACTGCCGCCAGGTGCGCTGGCGCCTGGTGCCGGGGCTGTACTAGCGCCGGGACGCGTCCCGGCCGGCGCCGCATCCGGAGCGTCGTCCTCGTCGTCCACGCGGGGGAGCCCCTCGATCTGGTCCACGAAGACCAGCGAGTGCATCGACGGGATCTCGAAGCGCTTGCCGCACGTCTTACAGGTGAGTTCGTCGTCGACGCGAATCAGGTGATCGCGCAGCTTCGCGAACTTCGCGCGGTCGCGCTCGTCGGCGTTGCCGGGCAGCCGGTCCTTCTTCGTGCGCCGGACCCAGCGGAGGGAGTAGTCGTTCGTGCGGCGGCACCGGGGGCACGTGAAGCGGCCGGTGCGCTGTTCGGGCCGTTCGTTGAAGAAGGCGCGTTCGTCGAGGGCCATGCGAGGATCTTAGCGCCGAAGCCCCGGTCGCGCGCGTATCATGCGGTCAGGCGCCCCCGCGGCGCCGGCCCGAGCCCCATGACCGACGCCAAGACCCCTGCGCCCCTCCCGACGTCGCTTCCGGTGCTGCCGCTGAGGCGGACCGTCGCCTTCCCGCTCACGCTGCAGCCGCTGGCCGTCAACCGGCCCGCCTCGATCGAGTCGGTGAACACGGCCCTCACGACGGACCGGATGCTGCTGCTGGTGGTGCAGAAGAACGATGCGGAGGAGCCGGATCCGGACGCGCTGGAGTCGGTCGGCACGATCTGCGTCGTGCGCCAGATGGCACGGGCCGAGCACGGGCTCAACATCATCTTCGAGGGCCTCTCCCGCGTTCGCGTGCTCACGGTCAGCAAGACCGGCACGACCATCCAGGCCACGGTCGAGCCGATGCCCGAACGGATCGAGAGCGGCGTCGAGACCGAAGCGTACGAGCGGCGCATCCGCGAACTGGCCGAGCGCGCGGTGACGCTGGCCACCGGTGCCTCGGCCGAAGTCCGGCAGATCGTGCTCGGCATCGAGGATCCGCTGCGCCTCGCCTACCTGCTGGGCTCGATGCTGGACGCTTCGGCGGCCGAGAAGCAGTCGATTCTGGCCGCCGACCCGCTCCTCAGGAAGCTCGAGATCGTCCACCGCATGCTGGCCCGTGAGGTGTCGGTCCTGGAGCTCAAGGGCAAGATCGAGTCGCAGGCCCAGGCTGAGATGTCCGAGTCGCAACGCCAGTACTACCTGCGGCAGCAGCTGAAGGCCATCCAGGAGCAGCTCGGGGAGGGCGAGTCCACCGAGCTCGGCGACCTCAAGAAGAAGATCGACGACGCCCGGCTGCCGGAGGCCGTGCGGAAGCAGGTGGACCGCGAGGTCGACCGGCTGTCGCGGATGAGCGGCGGCGGCGCGGCGGAAGCGCAGATGATCCGCACCTACATCGACTGGGTGCTGGAAGTCCCCTGGGCGGTCACGACCGAGGACCGGCTGGATCCGGTGGCGGCGCGGGCCGTGCTCGACGCCGACCACTACGACCTCGACAAGGTGAAGGAGCGCATCGTCGAATACCTGGCCGTCCGGAAGCTCAAGGGCGACATGAAGGGCCCGATCCTGTGCTTCGTCGGCCCGCCGGGCGTGGGCAAGACGTCGCTCGGGCAGTCGATCGCGCGGGCGATGCAGCGGAAGTTCGTGCGCATCTCGCTCGGCGGCGTGCGCGACGAGGCCGAGATCCGCGGCCACCGCCGGACCTACATCGGGTCCATGCCCGGGCGCATCGTGCAGGCGCTCAAGCAGGCGGGGTCGATGAACCCGGTGTTCATGCTCGACGAGGCCGACAAGCTCGCGGCCGGCATCCAGGGCGACCCGGCCGCGGCGCTGCTCGAGGTGCTCGACCCGGCGCAGAACCACACCTTCCGCGACCACTACCTCGAGGTGCCGATCGACCTCTCCAAGGTGCTCTTCATCGCCACGGCGAACCAGCTCGGCACGATGCACCCGGCGCTGCTCGACCGCATGGAAATCATCCAGCTCTCGGGCTACACCGAAGAGGACAAGGTCCACATCGCGCGCACCTACCTGATTCCCCGGCAGCTGGCCGAGCACGGGCTCGCCGCCGGAGCCGTCGCGTTCGAGGACGGCGCGCTGCGGGCCGTCATCGGCGAGCACACGCGGGAAGCCGGCGTCCGGAGCCTGGAGCGCCGCATCGGCACCATCGCCCGCAAGGTGGCTGCCAAGGTCGCGGCCGCCTCCGATCCGGCCGGCGTGGAGCCCACCGTCGTCACGGCGGCGGCGCTCGAGGACTACCTGGGCCCCGCCCGCTTCAAGCGCGAGGTGGCGTTCCGCACCTCGGCCCCCGGCGTGGCCACGGGCCTGGCCTGGACCGAGGCCGGCGGCGACGTGCTCTTCATCGAGGCCTCGCTGCTGCCGGGAGGCAAGGAGCAGATCATCCTCACCGGCCAGCTCGGCAACGTGATGCAGGAGTCGGCGCGGGCGGCCGTGAGCCACATCCGCGCGCAGGCCGGCGCCCTGGGCGTCGATCCGGCGTTCCTCCGCAACCGGGACCTCCACGTGCACGTCCCCGCCGGCGCCATCCCCAAGGACGGCCCGTCGGCCGGCGTGACGATGGCCACCGCGATCCTGTCGGCGGCCACGGGGCGCCCGGTCCGGGCCGACGTCGCGATGACGGGCGAGATCACGCTGAGCGGCATGGTGCTCCCCGTGGGCGGGATTCGCGAGAAGGTGCTGGCCGCCCGGCGGTCCGGCGTGAAGACCGTGATCCTGCCGGCCCTCAACGAGTCAGACCTCGTGGACATCCCGGACGACCTCAGGCGCGACATGACGTTCGTCTTCGCCAAGACCCTGGAGGACGTGCTGGCCGCGGCGCTGGGCGCGAGGCCGGCGGCGCCGGCGGCGCCCGTGCTGGCGCACGGTCCCCAGGACGTCGACGCCTAGGCGCTCGTGGGCGGTCCGCTCGTCTACTACATCTCCGGGCACGGCTTCGGCCATGCCTCGCGGTCGATCGAGGTCATCAACGCGCTGGCGGCGATCGCGCCCGACCGGCCGATCCGGGTCCGGACGGCCGCGCCGCGGTGGCTGTTCGACCTCACCGCGCGTGCGCCCGTGGCCGTCGAACCACTCGACACCGATCCCGGCGTCGTCCAGCGGGACAGTCTGAGCCTCGACGCCGATGAGACCATCCGCCGCGTGGATGCCTACGTGCGCGACCTGCCGCGGCTGGCGGCCGACGAAGCCGCGTACCTCCAGGACGTCGGCGCGGCGTTCGTCATGGCCGACATTCCCCCGCTGGGCCTCGAGGCCGCGCGGCTGGCCGGGGTCCCCGCGATGGCGCTGGGCAACTTCACCTGGGACTGGATCTTCCGCGGGTATCCGGGCGGCGGCCCGTCCGCCGACGCGCTCGGCGAGGCGTACCGGCGCGCCGGCCGCGCCTTCCGGCTGCCGCTGCACGGCGGGTTCGAGACCATTTCCGACATCGTCGACCTCCCGCTCATCGCGCGGCGGGCCCGCCACGCCCCCGACGATACGCGCGCCCGGCTCGGTCTGCCTCCCGGCCCGCTGGCGCTGGTCTCGTTCGGCGGCTACGGCGTGTCCGGCATCGACCTCGACGCCCTCAGCCGCACGCGCGGCTGGACGCTGCTCGTGAGCGCGAGCGTCCCGTTCGGCCCGGACCGGTCGCCCGTCGGTCCCGCCGCGCCGCGCGGGGCGATCCACCCGCTGGACGAGCCGGCGATGTACGCCATGGGCCTGCGCTACGAGGACGTCGTCGCCGCAGTGGACGTCGTCGTCACGAAGCCGGGCTACGGCATCGTCAGCGAGTGCGCGGCCAACGACACCGCCGTCCTCTACACGGACCGCGGTCACTTCGTCGAGTACGAGGTCCTCGTCCGCGAGATGCCGGGCCTCGTCCGCTGCGCCTACCTCCCGCAGCCCGCGCTCCTGGCCGGACGCTGGCAGGACGCCCTCGACGGACTGGCCGCCTCCGCGCGTCCCGCCGCACGGGCCCGTGTGGACGGTGCGGACGTGGCCGCGCGGTGGATCGCCGACGCCCTCGGCCACTGATCGCGGCGCAGGTCCGAGCCGCCGCCGGCGGCCTTGGCCGCGCGGGCCGCGGCCCCGCCCCGCCGGCCGCCGCGCGGTAGACTGTGACGCGAAGGAGCCGCCCATGATTTCCCGCCGTTCGCTCATCACTTCCGGCGCCCTGGCCGCCGGGTCGCTCGGGTCGCCGTTCTCCGTCGCGCGGGCCGAGCAGGCCGGCGCGGCCCTGCCGCCCTCGATCGCCTCGCTGTCGTCGATGCGCGGGACGGCCACGCCGATCACGAAGGACGAGCGCCGGAGCCGCGTCGACAAGGCGCGGCGCCTGATGGCCGACAACGGCCTCGACGCGCTGATGCTCACCGGCGGCACGTCGCTCGTGTACTTCAGCGGCATCCGCTGGGGCTTGAGCGAACGTCTGTTCACGCTGGTGATTCCGAAGTCGGGCGAGCCGTTCGTCGTGACGCCGGCCTTCGAGGAGGACCGCGCGCGCGAGCAGTTCGCGACGAGCCCGTTCACGGGGACGCCCGACGTGCGGACGTGGGAGGAGCACGAGAGCCCGTACGCGCGCGTCGCGCAGGGCCTGAAGGACCGCGGCATCTCCACCGGACGCCTCGGCATCGAGGAGACCGTGCGGCACGTCTTCTCGGACGGGCTCGCGAAGGCCGCGCCCGGCCTGACGCTGGCCAGCGGGACGCCGGTGACGGCGGGCTGCCGCGCGGTCAAGGACCAGCACGAGCTGGCGCTCATGAAGCACGCGTCGGCCGTGACCCTGAAGGCGTACGAGGCGGCGTGGAAGGCCCTCGCGCCGGGCATGACCCAGAACGACTTCCAGCGCCTGATCTCGGCCGCGCACGACAAGCTCGGCTACCCGGGCGGCGCCTCGGTGCAGACGGCGGAGTACTCGGCCCTGCCCCACGGCTCGATCACGCCCCAGGTCATCAAGGAGGGCGACATCATCCTCATCGACGGCGGATGCGCGGTGGAGGGCTATCAGTCCGACATCAGCCGGACGTTCCTGCTCGGCAGGCCGACCGACAAGATGAAGAAGGTGTTCGAGATCGAGTTCGCGGCCCAGACCGCGGCGCTGAAGGCGGCGCGGCCGGGCGTGCCGTGCGAGGCCGTGGACGCGGCGGCGCGGAAGGTGATCGAGGACGCCGGCTACGGCCCTGGCTACAAGTACTTCACGCACCGCGTCGGCCACGGCATGGGCATGGACGGCCACGAGTGGCCGTACCTCGTGAAAGGCAACACGCTCCCGCTCGCGCCCGGCATGACGTTCAGCGACGAGCCCGGCATCTACATCCGCGGCGAGTTCGGCGTGCGCCTCGAGGACGACATGTACATCACCGAGGACGGCGCGGCGCTCATGACGCCGCAGAGCCGGTCGCTCGAGGCCCCGTTCGCGACGACTTAGTGGAGGCCTGCCCGGGGGCGCGGATCGCGTCCCCGGATCATCCGCATGTGGAGGGATGCGCCGGGGCCGGCCGGCGCGCCGCTCAGGCGTCCTTGACGCAGGTGACGAGCGACCACATCGACAGGAGGTTGACCTTCTGGATCGAGATGGGCGTGAGCTCGGCCTGGCGGAGGAACCCGTAGAGATCCAGATCGGACTTGAAGCCGATGTGCACGGTCATCGGCGAGATCGCGGTCTCGATCCGGGAGAGGACGGGGTTGTCGCTCTTGAAGTGATTCAGGATGACGATACGGCCGCCAGGGCGGCAGACGCGGCGCATCTCGCGGGCGACGGCCACCGGGTCCGGCACGACGCTGATCAGGTACGGCGCGTAGACGATGTCGAAGGTGTCGTCGTCGAAGCTGAGCGCCGCCGCGTCCATCTCCATCACGCGGCAGTTCCTGAGGCCCTTCTTCTGGATGCGCTCCCGGGCCTTGTCGAGCATTCCGGTGGAGAGATCGATGCCCGTGACCTGGCAGGCGCGAGGATACAGCCCCAGGTTGATACCCGTGCCCACGCCCACTTCGAGCACCGACGCGCCGGCGTCGATCGCCATGCGATCCAGCGCCTGCAGGCGGCCCGGGTGGAGCGTGGGGCCGAAGGTCAGGTCGTACACCCCGGACAGCTTCTCGTAGACCCGCTCGACGAAGGCGTTCTCGACCGCCGTCGACGACAACGCACGGGTGGCGGCATCTGCGCCGAGGTACTTGTCGGTCGACCGATCGCTGAACAAGGCCATTGGGACCCTCCTCGGGTCAGACCGCACTATACCAGAACCGATCAGCTTGCCGGGGCCGCCCTCACGACGCCGTGCACCACCTCGAGCGCCCGGCCGACGCGGCCGTCCGGCGTCGATACGACGACGCCCGCGGCCATCGGCCGGAGCGCGCCCAGGAGCTCCTGTGCGATGCGAATGCCTTCGAGGCGCGCGGCCTCCGGGCTGGCCGCCTGGCGCATCCTGGCGACGAGCGCGTCCGGTACCACCACGTCGGGCACCTCGTTGGCCATGAACTCGGCGTTCATCACCGAGTCGAACGGCCACAGCCCTGCCAGCACCGGCACCTTGAGGTGGGCAATCCGTCCCAGGAAACGCTCGAAGGCGGCGACGTCGAAGAGCGGCCGCGTGAGGACGAACTCGGCCCCCGCCTCCACCTTGTACTCGAACCGCCGCAGCTCGCGGTCCAGGTCGGCCGCCGCCGGGTTGACCATCACGCCGGCGAGCAGCGCCGTGGGCGCGCCGATCGGCTGTCCCGCGATGTCGAGGCCATGATTGAGGCGGCTCAGCACGTGGGTCAGGCCGACCGAGTCCACGTCGAACACGGCCGTCGCATCCGGGTAGTCGCCGATCCGCCTGACGTCGCCCGTGATGCCGACGATGTTGTGCACGCCCATCGCGTGCGCCCCGAGCAGGTCGGACTGGATCCCGAGCAGGTTGCGGTCGCGGCAGGAGTACTGGAGCACGGGCTCGATCCCGCACTGCTGGCGGATGAGGACGGCCATCGCCAGGGCGCCGAGGCGCGCGCCGCCACGCGGTGTGTCGGACACCAGGACGAGATCCGCGCCGCGCGAGGCCGCCAGGCGCGCCTCGTCCAGCGCGTCGGCCGGCGCGTGGCCGCGCGGCGGCGCCAGCTCGACGCCGACGACGAACGCGCCCGACGCCAGCTTGGCAGCGACGGCGGACCGCTCGGCGAGCGGCACCGGCGGCTTCGCCAGCGGCGTCTCGACGGTGACGGCCCGGTGGCGCGTCGTTCCGCGGCGCGCGCCGTCGTCGGGCGCGAGTTGCTTCACCGCGAGGGCGATCTGGCGGATGTGCTCCGGAGTCGTGCCGCAGCACCCGCCGACCAGGCGCACGCCGCTGGTGATGAAGCGCCGCGCGTAGGACGCCATGTACTCGGGCGAGCAGAGGTAGATGTTCCGCCCCTCGATGTCGCGCGGCTTGCCGGCGTTGGGCTGGGCGGAGAGCGGGGTACCACCGCAGGCATCGGCGAGGCGCTCGATCGTGTCGAGCATCGGCGCGGGCCCCACGCTGCAGTTGACGCCGACCACGCGCGCGCCGCGCGCGACGAGCGCCGGGCCGAACTGCTCCGGCGGCGTGCCGTCCAGGCTGTTGCCATCGTCTTCCGACGTGACCTGCGCGACGATCGGCAGGTCGCACGCCTCGCGCGCGGCATCGACGGCGGCGGCGGCCTCGTGCCAGTCGCGGAAGGTCTCGAGGATCAGCAGGTCCACGCCGCCCTCGGCGCGGGCGGCCGCCTGTTCGCGGAAGTAGTCGCGGGCCTCGTCGACGCCCGTCTTGCCCCAGGGCTCGATGCGCACGCCCAGCGGCCCGATGGCCCCGGCCACGTAGGCGTCGTCGCCGGCGGCCTCGCGGGCCAGCCGGGCGCCGGCGAGGTTCACCTCGCGCACCTGGTCGCCCATCCCGAACGCGCGAAGCTTGAGCCGCGACGCGCCGAACGTGTTGGTCTCGATCACGTCGGCCCCGGCGGCCACGTACTGCCGGTGCACGTCGAGCACGAGGTCGGGCTGCGAGAGGTTCAGCGACTCGAAGCAGCGGTTGATGAAGACGCCCTTGCCGTACAGCATCGTACCCATCGCGCCGTCGCAGACGAGCACGCGGGACGCCAGGGCGTCGAGAAATGGGGCGCGAGGCATCGGGGTGGGCGCCGCCGCCGCACCGGGCCGCGGCGACGGACTAGGCCGACTGGGGGCCGCTCACGCCCGCCGGCGGGGGCACGAGGAGCTCCGTCTTGTCCCAGACGAAGTCGTCCTTGCTGTACACGGCCAGCTCGTAGTCCTTGCCCATGAAGATGGCCGAGACCGGGCAGGCCTCCTCGCAGTAGCCGCAGAAGATGCACCGGGTCTTGTGGATCTGGTAGACCGCCGCATAGCGCGGGCCGGCCATGACGGTGCCGTCGTTCTCGGCCGCCTCGAGGTAGATGGCGTCGGCCGGACAGGCCACCGAACACAGGCCGCAGGCGACGCACTTCTCCATCCCGTGCTCGTCGCGCATCAGCACCTGCTTCCCACGGTACCGGGGGAACATCGGCACCTTCTGGTTGGGGTAGTCCACCGTGATCGGACGGCGGAACAGGTGCTTGAACGTCAGCGCAAAACCGTTGACCAACGGGCGAATCATGCCGCTCCCCTCCCGGGACATGGCGGGTCCCGAGCCCGATGATTGTAACTCGACCCCGCGGCCCGGCCGCGACGGGCCGGCGGCGGACCATCCCTTACCGACGTGACAGGGAGCGGGCCGCGGCGTTCGGGTAGGATGAAGGCTCCGGCGCCGTGAAACGCCTCCCGGCGTCCGTTCGTATCGACACTCGAGGAGTCCACGCCCGTGGAGCCGTCCGACCGCGACTCAGCCGACCTCCCCGCTCCCCTCGACGACGCTCCATCGGCCCGCGCCGGGATTGACGGCGGCGACCCGCAGGCCGCGGGCACCACGCACGCGTTCCCGCTCGACGCGCCGACCGGGGCATTCCCGGGCATGCGGACCGCGTCCACGCCCGCGCCGGACCCTGGCCCACAGACGTTCACGGCGGTGCCGCTCAGCGGCTTCGGCGCCCCTCCGGCGGCCCCGGCCGGGCCCGGCTTCGTGCCCGCGGACGCGCCGCCTTCCCGCGCCGATCGGCTGGCCGCGTGGCACGAGGAGTTCTGGGCGTGGATGAAGACGCTGGCGTCCGCCGCGCTCTACGCCGTCGTCATCGTGACGTTCGTCTTCCAGGTGGCGCGCGTCGAGGGGCTCAGCATGGCTCCCACGCTGGACGATCAGGATCGGCTCATCGTCAACAAGCTGATCTACCGGATCTCGTCGCCGCGCCGCGGTGACATCGTGATGCTCTACTACCCGCTCGATCCCGACAAGATGTTCGTCAAGCGGGTCATCGCCGAGGAAGACGATCAGGTCCGAATCGTCGACGGCCGCGTCTACGTCAACGACGTCCCGATGCCGAGCGAATACGTGCCGGCCGAGTACCAGAGTCACGACGACTGGGGGCCGCAGGTGGTCCCGCACGGCCACTACTTCGTGATGGGCGACCACCGCAACAACAGCCAGGACAGCCGCCACTTCGGGTTCGTCCCGAAGCGCTACATCGTCGGTAAGGTGCAGGTGCGGTGGTGGCCCGTGCCCACCGCGCGCACGTTCTAGCGCACGGACCGCTCCCGCGCTACTCGCCGCCCGGCTTCGCCGTCGCGGGCTTCGACAGCGGCTCGCCCGGCTTGCCGAGGATCACCACCGCGATGACGGCAGGCTCGGTCTCACTGGCATTGGCCGAGGTCGAGTGCACGGCCCCCATGGGCTCGTAGAACGACTGGCCGGGCCCGAGCACCTTCGCCGGCTCGCCGTTGATCGCCCAGCGGATGCTGCCCCGCACCACGTAACCGAAGGTCGGCCCGGGATGCTGGTGCGACGCGCCGACCTGCCCCGGCGGATACGTCACTTCCAGAATCGTGCCCTGCCAGCCGTCGAGGGCGGGGCTGAGCGGGTGGATGCCGAGGGACCTGGTCTGGGACGCGGGGCGCGCGGGCGCCTGCGCCAGGGCACGGTCGCCTCCCGCCACGCGGCCCACGACGATGGCCGCCCCGGCCTTGAGTACGTCACGACGTTCCATCGATGCCTCCGCCCGGAACCCTATCACGCGCCGGCCGTCGGCGACCGACGGCCCGGCGTGCCCGTTACGCGTCCACGGGCCCGGCGGCGGGACGAACGGGATGTCCCTGGGCCAGGTAGGTCTCGTACCAGGCAACGGTCTCGCGAAGCCCCGCCTCCAGCCTGAACGTGGGCTCCCAGCCGAGCACGGCCTTCGCCTTGCCGCAGTCGAGGGCCTGCTCGGGGATCTCATGGACCGCCTGGTTCAGCACCGTGGGCGCGAGGGCCGTCTTCCCCATCACGGCCAGGATCTTCTCGACCATCTCGAGCACCGTGTAGGTCTCGCCGCTGCCGAAATTGAAGGCATGCCCCGCCAGGTCGGGCACCCGCTCGGCCAGCGCGAGGTAGGCGTCCACGGCGTCGCGGACGTAGAAGTACTCCCGAACGTAGCGCCCGTCGCTGCGGATGACGGGCGATTCGCCCCGAAGGGCGGACCGGATGGTGCCAGGCACGAGGCGGTTGAAGTTGAGGTCGCCGCCTCCGAACAGGTTGCCGCACCGCGTGATCGCGACCGGCAGGCGGTAGGTGTGGAAGTAGGACAGCGCGATGAGGTCCGCGCACGACTTCGAGACGTCGTACGGGAAGCGGCCTTCGAGCGCGGTCGCCTCCGTGTACGGCAGGACCTCCTGTTGTCCGTACGCCTTGTCGCTCGACGCCACGACGACGCGCGCGATGCGCGGGCCGCACGCCCGGGCCGCCTCGAGCAGGTTCCAGGTGCCGCGGACGTTCGACTCGAACGTGGACAGCGGATGGCGTGACGCGACCCCCACGATCGTCTGCGCGCCCAGGTGGAACACGCTGTCGATCTCGTGCTCGTTGAGCGCGCGCACGAGCAGCGGATGATCGACGAGGTCGCCGTGCACCAGGGTGGTGCGCGCCGCCAGGTCGGCCCGGACGAAGTGGGTGTCGGGCAGCCAGTCGCGGACGAGGCAGACGACCTCGGCGCCGCGCCGCACGAGCTCGTCCACCAGCCAGGCCCCGAGCAGGCCCGTGGCGCCGGTCACGAAGACCCGACGCCCCTCCCAGGACTTCACCACACTTTCCACGGCGCACCTCCGCTGGCCCACAGGGACTCGAGCAGCTGCCGCTCCCGGACCGTGTCCATGGGCTGCCAGAAGCCCTCGTGCTTGTAGGCCATCAGCTGGCCGTCGGCGGCGACGCGTTCGAGGGGCTCCTGCTCGAGCGACGTCGCGTCGGCGGCGATGTAGTCGAACAGGCCCGGTTCGAAGACGAAGAACCCGCCGTTGATCCAGCCCTCGCCGGTCTGGGGCTTCTCCGCGAACTCGCGCACCCGATCGCCATCGATGGCCAGATTGCCGAACCGCGCCGGGGGCCGGACCGCCGTGACCGTCGCGAGGCGCCCGTGGGCGCGGTGGAACGCCAGCAACGCCCGGAGATCGACGGCGCCGAGTCCGTCGCCGTAGGTGACCATGAACGTGCCGTCCTGCAGCAGGGGCCGGAGCCGGCGCACGCGGCCGCCCGTCATCGTGTCGAGACCCGTGTCGACGACGGTCACGCGCCAGTCCGGCGCGCCCGCGTTCAGGACGTCGCGGGTGCCGTCCTTCAGGTTGATCGCGAAGTCGCTGTGGTGCACGAAGAAGTTGTTGAAGTACTCCTTGATGAGCTCGCCGCGATACCCGCACGCGACGACGAAGTCGTTCAGCCCGTGCGCGGCGTAGATGCTCATGATGTGCCACAGGATCGGCCGGCCGCCGATCTCCACCATGGGCTTCGGACGGGTGACGGTCTCCTCCGCGATCCGCGTCCCCTTGCCTCCAGCCAGGATCACGACCTTCACTGGGCCCTCCCCTCCGCCGCGATGGCCAGCGGCCGCGGCTCCGGCAGCGGCAGCAGGAACTGCCCGCCCTGCTCGCGATAGGCCTGCTGCTGGGCCGCGATCTCGGCGGCCAGGTTCCACGGGAAGATCAGCGCGTAATCGGGACGCCGGCTGGCCAGCGCGTCCACGTCGAGGATCGGCACGCCGACGCCCGGCACGAAGGCGCCCACCTTGAGCGGGTTGCGGTCCACGGTGAACGCGATCGCCTCCGGCCCGAGGCCGCAGAAGTTCAGGAGCGTCGTCGCCTTGGCCGGCGCACCGTAGCCGGCCACGACGTGTCCGGCGGCCGCCAGGTCGCCGACGAGGGCCCGGAGCGCCTGGCGGTGCGCGTGCACGGCCTCCGCGAACCGCGCGTACCTGCCCACGTCCGCGAGTCCCTGGGCGCGCTCCCGGGCCACGGCGTCGGACACGGTGGTGCCGTGTCCGGCCCATGCCGCCGGATGGCCGAAGTGCGCCCGGAGCGACCCGCCGTGGATGGGCACGTGGTCCACGCGAACGAGCACGAGTCCCGCTTCGTCCGCGAGCCGCGCCAGCGCGCCGATCGAGAAGTACGAGAGGTGCTCGTGATAGATGGTGTCGTATTCGAGCCGGTCGAGCATCTCGGCGACATACGGCGCCTCGATGACGACCAGGCCGCGCGGGCCGATGAGGCGCCCCGCGCCGCGGAGGAAGCCGACCGGGTCGTCCACGTGCGCCAGGACGTTGTTGGCCAGCACGGCCGCCGCGGGGCCATGCTCGTCGCGCAGGTCGCGGCCGGCGGTGTCGTCGAAGAACCGCGTCACCGTGTCCACGCCCCGGCCCCGCGCGATGTCGGCGACGTTGGCGGCCGGCTCGATGCCGAGCGTCCGCACGCCGTGCGGCTGGAACTCGAGCAGGAGGCTGCCGTCGTTGCTGGCGATGTCCACCACGAGATCGCCGGCGCCCGCGCCCGTGAGCCCGACCACGTGCGCGGCGTACGCGCGGTTGTGGACGCGCATCGTCTCGGACATCCCGGTCAGGTAGACGTAGTGCGCGAACAGCACGCGCGGGTCGATGACGTCCGGCGTCTGCACGAGCGAGCAGGTCCGGCACACGCAGACGTCGAGCGGATAGCGTGCCTGCGCCGCCAACTCCTCCGGCGATCGCGGGAGGTTGTTGGCGAGCGGCATCGGTCCGAGCGCCAGGAACGGCGCGTCGAACGGGGTGCCGCAGGCACGGCAGGCCGCGCGCCGGGTGTGGGCGCTCATCGACCGGCTCCGTCGCGGCGACCGCGGGCGGACGGCCAGGACGTGCAGGCCCGTGAACGGGCGGGGAGCGCGCGGGGGCGGGTCGGTGGCATCGGGTGACTACTGGGTTTCGGCCGAGCGGCGCGGCCACCACAGGGCCGCGACGGCCGCCGCCCCGAGGAAGAGGAACGGGAGCGACGAGGGCGCCCCCTGGAGGAACGGCACGTACTGCGGCGCGGTCTTGCCGATGACGGTCAGCCACGGCAACTCCGGACCCGCCACGAAGATCCGCAGGAGCGACTCGGGCACGCTCTCGCGGGCCATCGCCAGCGCCCAGGCTTCCGTCACGGCCAGGACGAGCAGCCACCGGCGCAGGAGCGCCGGCAGCCGTTCCAGCACCGGCACGGCGTAGAGGAAACAGAACGGGACGAGCGGCAACAGGTAGCGAAGGCCCGTGTTCCACTGCAGGCGCGCGAACTGGTTCGCGCTGCAGAACAGGAGGAATCCCGCGAAGAGAGCGGCAATGGCGGCGGTCTGGCGGCGCGTGAGCCACGAGGCCGGCATCATCCAGGCGCCCGGGACGGCCAGGAGCAGGAGGGGCGCGAAGGCGAACAGCCCGAAGCGCGGGTCGAACAGGTTGGCCGCGATGAGATCGGCCTGCGGCAGGCTCATGCCGCTGTAGCCGTAGACGCTGAACTCGGTCGGCGGCATGAGCGATTGCGGGAGCGTGAGCGGGCCGCCGAACGCCCACCACTGATAGGCCAGGAGCGCCGCCAGCGGCGCGGCCGCGCCGGCGCCGAACGCCCCCGCGCGACGGACGAGGCGGCCCGCGCCCGGCGGCTCCTCCGCGGCGGCCCGCGTCTCGACGAGCGCCCACCAGCCGAGAAAGGCGGCGGGCACGACGCCGCTGTAGTCCATCGTCACGCCGGCCCCGGCCAGGGCGCCCGCCCCGGCCAGCGTCGCCGTCGTCGCGCGGCCCCGCCAGAGCAGCACGAAGGCCGCGAACACGGCGATCCCCAGGAGATGGTTGTGGTTCAGATACGCCGCCCTGAAGAACACGGGCGTGGCGACCACGCTCAACGCGCCGTACATCGCGGCCCGCGCCGGCGCCATCCCCACGTCGCGGAGGACACGGAACATCAGCCAGCCGAGCAGCGCGGTCAGCGGCGCCATCACGCCGACGGCCGAGGCCGCCGCCGCGACGCCGAACTTCAGGTCGAGCCCTCGCTCGCGGGCCTCGCGGAAGAAGCGCTGGCGGTTGGGCCGCGGGTCGTCGTAGACGGCCGACACCTGTCCGTGCGCGGCGGCCTGCCGCCGCTTTCCCGCCGCTTCCGCCGCCGACAGGAGCGGACGCGCGACGATCAGCGGCAGCGCCGCCACGACCGACGCGCCCGGGTTGTTGTTGATGAAGGCGCGGCCCGACGGGGCTACGAAGATGTCCGGATGGAGGCCGACGTACTCGTCGACGGCCAGCGTCCCGTGCTCGGCCAGGGTCAGCGCCGGATAGAGCTCGCGGGAGATGTTCGTCGCGAAGTGCAGCGCCAGGACGATCCACAGGCTGACGGCGAGGCGCCGCCCCAGCCAGGGATCAGGGCTCGACATTCTCGGTGCGCACGGCGGAGACGACGCCGGCGTCGGGCATCATCACGACGGCCTCGCCGCGGTCGTCCACGTCCACGGTCCCCGCGCACGGGTCGGGTTCGCGGTCCCAGCTCGCCCGATCGGTCCAGCACGAGGTCACGTAGGTGCCGGGCGGCAGGCCGGCCAGCGTCAGGAGGCCCGCGCGCATCGCCCGCACGACGACCGCGGTGCGATCGCCGGTGTTCACGGCCGCCACCGGTCTGAACCCGCTGTCGGTGCTCGACGCCCCGATCCGCACCGCCCCGGGCCTGAGGGCCCGGAAGTATTGGCGCAGGTACCAGCCCGACGACGAGAGCAGCGCGCGCTCGCCTGGGGGCTTCGACGGGTCGAGGATGAAGTAGTGGTCGCCGTTGTCCACGCCCGGCCACGACAGCGCGTACTGCTGCCAGGCCGAGACGTTCCCGGCGGTCAGGTCCTGGTACAGCTCGTCGGCGCCGGCGTTGAGTTTCTCGAGCATGGCCGTCGGGACGCCCTCCGCGCGGGAGAAGTCGCCGATGGCGGCGATGGTCTCGGCGGTGGCGCCGATGTAGCGGTGATAGGACAGCTCCCGCACGAACGGGCGGAGCTCGGTCCGCGCCCAGAGGGGCGCGAAGTAGGGCAGCGCGTTGGACGCGCTGGTCACGCCCGTGGCCACGAACGACGGGGTGAAGCCGGCGTCGGCGAGCCGGCGCGACGCGGCGGCCGTCGCCTCCGCCAGCCGCTCCGGCGTCCAGACCTGCGTGTTGTCGGGCTCGAGCATGATCTCCCACGAATCTGGCACGATGCCGAACGTGTCGCGCAGATGCTGGTAGACGGCGAGCGCGAACTCGGCGTACTCCTCGGGCCGATCGTGATCGTAGCCGTAGCCCCGGCACAGCAGGTCGGTGAACGCCGTGTACTGGACGTTCACCCACAGCTTCTCGCCGCGGGCCTCGAGGCGGCTGGCCAGCGGCAGCACGACGTCCCGCACCTGCGAGTCCAGGTGCGACCAGATGAACCGGCTGGAGTCGAGCACGAAGGGATCGTCGTTGTCGTTGACCGTCGAGTAGCGGGCGCAGCGTTCCTCCTCGCGGCTGATCCGGCCGGCCGCGAGCTCCGCCTTGAAGTCCCGGACGTTCTCGATCGACGCCGGCACGCCCAGTCGAAGCCGCGTCAGGCCGAACTCCACGGCCTTGTCGAACAGCTCGTCGAGCACTTCCTGCCGGTTGTCGTACTTCGCGAGCTCGTTGACCGAGGCCTGCGCGACCGTCTCCCACCCGTGAATGGTCTGGAACTGGCGGGTCGGATCGACGGTGATGCGCACCTCGGTCAGCTGGTTGCGGAAGGCCGAACCCAGCATGACGGCGATCGGCACCGCGAGGAGGGCGAGGAGCAGCGGCGAGCGGACGCGGTGTGTCATCAGAGGAGCCTCGGCGACGCCAGGTCGGCCGACAGCATCGTACAACGGGTGCGTTCCGCTCCGGTCGCCCTCGAGGCCGACACGGGCGGCTGCGCCCGCGGGTCCGCCGCCTCGACCATCCGCTCGTCCGGCACACCTCGGCGCACCAACGCGCGGCGCTGCCGGGAAGGGCATCGACGAACGAGCCTCGCACGCGCGATTCGACGGGACTTTCCTGACCGCGCGCCCACGATTGCACGGGGCCCCTGTGGTACGATCCCCGTTCCGATGCGCATCGCCCGGCCCCGACGGCCACGAGGCGGCGCCGCACCCAGCGACGGCGCGGCCGGGGCGCCGTGCGGCGACGACCGAGAGTATCGAGCCATATTCGAGGAAGGACCAGGGATGGGACGCGCCATCGACCGGCCGGCCGCACGTCCACGACGGGCGGACCGCCGATGAGCACGGTCGACACCCTGCGGACGCCGGCCGGCGCGTCGTCGGACGCCGCCGTCGCGGGACACGCCGCACCGATCGCCGCCCCGGCCCCACCGCCAGACCTGGCCGTCATCATCCCCGCCTTCAATGAGGAAGGCGGCATCCGATCGACCGTCGAGCGGGTGCAGACGGTGCTGTCGGGCATGGCCTGCCGGTCCGAGCTCGTCGTGGTCGATGACGGGTCCGCCGATCGCACCGCGGCCGAGGCCCGCGCCGCCGGCGCCCGCGTGGTCGCGCACCCGGTGAACAAGGGCTACGGCGCGGCCCTGAAGACGGGCATCCTCGGCACAAAGGCCGACTGCGTCCTCATCATCGACGCCGACTGCACCTACCCGCCGGAAGCGATTCCCCGCCTCTTCGCGCACATGGCCACGGCCGACATGGTGGTCGGCTCGCGACCGCTGTCGTCGGCCGGCGTCAGCTGGGTACGGCGCCCACCGAAGTGGTTCTTGAACCGGCTGGCCAGCTACCTGGTGGGCCGCCGCATCCCGGACCTCAACTCCGGGCAGCGCATCATGCGGCGGTCCGTCCTGCTGCACTTCCTGCCGCTGCTGCCCATGGGCTTCTCGTTCACGAGCACCATCACGATGGCGATGCTGGCCAACGGCTACGAGGTGATCTACGAGCCCATCGACTACGCCGTGCGAACGGGCCGGTCGAAGATCCGGCCGTCGGACTTCGGCAACTTCATCCTGCTCGTGGTGCGGGCCATCGTGCTCTTCAACCCGCTGAAGGTCTTCCTGCCGGTCGGGGCCGTCCTCTTCGCGATCGGGATCGCCAAGCTCGCGCAGGACATCTACCTGATGAACCTCTCGGAAACGGCGGTCATGGCCTTCCTGTCGGCCATCGTGGTGTGGTCCGTCGGCCTGCTCGCGGACATGATCGCGCGCCTCCAGCTCACGCGCGGGCCGCAGGCCTGATCGGCATGCTGCGCTGGGTCGTCCGGGCGGCCGTCTCGGTGTCCGTCGTCGTGGTGCTGGTCTCGGTGGCCTCGGCCTCCGGCCTTCGCGAGGCGTTCGCCGAGGTGAGCGGCGCCGTCTGGGTGGCGAGCCTCGCCGTCTTCCTGGCCGGACATGCGCTGAACGCCGCGAAATACCGCTGGCTGCTCCAGGATCCGCAGGCGACGCTCGGGCTCTGCCTCCGGGCCCACTTCGCCGGCCTCGTCGCCAACCTGGGCCTGCCGGGGGTGGCCGGGGGCGACGTGGTGCGCGCCACCTACCTGCTGCCGCACGGCGTGAACGGCACCTCGGCGACCGTCGCCAGCGTCCTCGACCGCCTGATCGACACCGCCACGCTCGGCGCCCTCATCGCCGTCGGCGCCCTCGTGGCCGGGCTTCCGCCCGCCCTGCGCACGGCCGACGTCCGCGTGCGCTGGACGCTCCTGGCCGCCGGCGCCGTCGCCGCCGCCGCGCTCGCGGGCGGTCTCGTCGTGCTGGCACGCCGGCGCGGCGCCAGCCTGGGCGCGACGCTCGCGCGGCTGGCCGGCCACGTCCGGGACCGGGCCGGCGCCATCGGCGCCGCGGTGGCCGTCACCGCCACCGTGCAGTCGGCCTTCGTGCTGACCAACGTCTGGCTCGCGCGGGATCTCGGCCTCGATGTCGGCGTGGCGCCGTGGTTCGTCGCGTGGCCGCTCTCGAAGATCGTCGCGATCCTGCCGATCAGCCTCGGGGGCATCGGCGTGCGTGAAGCGGCGCTGGTGTCGCTGCTCTCCCCCTTCGGCGCCCCGAGCGCCCTGGTGTTCGCCGCCGGCCTGTTGTGGCAGGGCGTGCTGATCGCCAGCGGGCTTCTCGGCCTGGCCGTCGGCAGCGCGCTCGGCGTGACCCGCGCGCGCCTGGCGTCCACGCCCCAGCGTCCATGACCGACCGTTCCCGTCATCCCATCGTGATCCTCGGCGGAGGTCCCGCCGGCCTCGCCGCCGCCTACCAGCTCGCGCGCCAGGGCTGGGGCGCGGTGACCGTGCTCGAGCGCGGCACCCGCGTCGGCGGCAACGCCGGCAGCTTCGTCCTCGACGGCATCCCCGTGGACTTCGGGAGCCATCGGCTGCACCCCAGTTGCGCGCCGGCGCTCCTCGCCGACATCAAGACGCTGCTCGGCGCCGACCTCCTCGATCGTCCGCGCCACGGCCGCATCCGGCTCCAGGGCCGCTGGGTCCACTTCCCGCTCAAGCCTCTCGACCTGGCGCTCCGCCTGCCGCCGGCCTTCGCCCTCGGCGTCGTCGGCGACGCCCTCACGAAGCGCTTCGCGCCCGCCGCGGACCCGCCGACCTTCGCATCGCTCCTCGAGCGCGGCCTCGGCAAGACCATCTGCCGCGAGTTCTATTTCCCCTACGCGCAGAAGCTCTGGGGCCTGCCGCCGGACGCGCTCGACGCGGAGCAGGCGCGGCGCCGCGTCGCCAACTCGTCGCTGGGCAAGATGGTCCGGCGCGTGCTGGGCGCCGTGCCCGGCCTGAAACCGCCGGGCGCCGGCCGCTTCTTCTATCCGCGGCGCGGCTTCGGACAGATTGCCGATGCGTTCGCTGCGGCCGCGACGGGCGCGGGCGCCGAGGTGGTGCTGCAGGCCGAGGTGCGCGCGGTGACGGGCGACGGCCACCGCATCACCGGGGTGACGGCGGTCGTGGACGGCCAGGAGCGGCGGTTTCCGTCGCGCCAGGTGCTCTCGACCATCCCGCTGCCGGTGCTGGCACGCCTCGTCGAGGGCACGGGCGAGGCGCCGCCGCTCCAGGCCACCGCGGGTCTGGGATACCGCGCGATGGTGCTCGTCTACGTGACGCTGGAAGCCGACTACTTCACGGAGTTCGACGCGCACTACTTCCCCGAGTCGCACATCCGCATCAGCCGGATGTCCGAGCCGAAACGTTACGGGCTGGTCGAGCGTCCAGGCCGCACCGTGCTGTGCGCGGAGCTGCCGTGCGCCTTCCAGGGCGAGGAGTGGTCGATGTCCGACACGGGCCTCCTCGACCTGTTCCGCCGTGACATCGATGCGGCCGGTCTGGGCCCGCTGCCCCCGGTGGCGGGCGTCCACGTCGAACGGCTGCCGTTCGCGTATCCCCTGTACACCGAGGGCTACCGCCAGGCCTTCGACGGTCTCGACGCATGGGTGTCCCGCCTGGACGGTCTCGTCACCTTCGGCCGCCAGGGCCTCTTCGTGCACGACAACACGCACCACACGATGGCCATGGCCTACGCGCTCGCCGAGTGCCTGCGGCCGTCCGGCGACCTCGATCGCGCGGCATGGGCCGCGGCCCGGACGACCTTCGAGTCGAATGTCGTCGAGGACTGACGAGCCGGAGGGCCCGTTCGCGGTCGCGGTGGCCATGGTGCTGGCCATCGCGGCGCTGCTGCGCCTGCCGGGGCTGGACGCGCAGCTCTGGTACGACGAGATCGCGACGCTCGTCATCTCGGTCCGGCAGCCGCTGGCCACGATCCTCACCGACTTTCCCGGCGTCAACCAGCATCCCCTCTACAGCGTGCTTTCCCACGCCTCGATCGGCGCCTTCGGCGAGTCGCCCTGGGCCTTGCGCCTGCCGGCCGTCGTCTTCGGCGTCGTCGCCGTCTGGACGGTGTGGGACGCCGGACGGCTGCTCCTCTCGAGGACCGAGGCGCTGGCCGCGGCCGTGCTCGTGGCCACGTCGAGCCACCACGTGTGGTTTTCGCAGAACGCGCGCGGGTACACGATGCTCGCGACGTTCACGCTGCTCTCGACCGCGCTCCTGCTGCGCCTCGCGGAGCGGCACGACCGGCGGATCGAAGCCGCGTACGTGGCGTGCGCCGTGGCTGGGGTCTACACGCACCTGACGATGGCGTTCGTGCTGGTCGCCCATGTCCTGACGGTCGCCGGGGCGTGGGTGTTCGGCGCGCGGGAGGCCCGGCGCTACGCGCCGTCGCGCCTCGCCGTGATGTGGGCCGTCACGATCGGCCTCATTGCCGTCACCTACGCGCCGTACGTGCCGGCGCTCCTCGCGACCTTCGCAGAGAAGGCGCCGCCCCAGGCCGCGAAAGTGGCGACGGCCGGCCGCGCGGCCGGCGACCTGGTCCGCGGGGTCACGGAGGGCTTCGGCGTCCTCGGGTTGCTCGTGGCGGTGGTGTCGGCCGTGGCCGGGGGGCTGGCGCTGCTGCGGTCCCGGCCGTTCGTCGTCTGGCTGCTCGTGATGCCGGCGGTGACGACGGTCGGGCTGACGGCGCTGATGGGCCAGCCGATCCGGCCGCGCTTCGTGTTCAACCTCTCGGGCGCGGCGGCGATCTTCGTCGCGTTCGGCGCGTCGCTCCTCGCCCGCGGGATCGCCGGGCGGCTGGGCGGCCGGGCGCCGGCGGCCTACGGCGCGGCGCTCGTCGCCCTGCTGCTCACGCTGGCGCCGGGCGCAGCGGCCGCGCTCGCGAGGAACGCCACCGTGCCGAAGCAGGACTTCGAGGCCCCGCTCGCCATGCTCGACGCGGCGTCGGCGAACGGACGGACGGTGGTGGGCGCCGGCGCGATCTGCCTGCCGCTGCAGCGGTACTTCGAGCGGCCCTGGCCGTGCGCCGAGACCGACGAGGCGTGGCAGCGCGAGGTCGCGGGCGCCCGTGACGTGCTGGCCGTGCACACGCTCATCGAGTTCTGGCACGACCCGGCCCTCGTCGAGCGGATGACCCGCGACTGCCGCGACGTCCGGCGCTTCCCCGGCACCCTGGGCGGCGGGGACGTCGTCGTCTGCGAGCCGCGGTCCCCACGGGCGTCGGCGCCGCGCTGACGGGACGAGCCGCCCGCGGCCGATCAGAGCCTCGACTTCAGGCGATGCGCCGGGGCTTCGACGGCGCGCCACAGGAGCGCGGCCAGCCCGATCGTCACCACCCACGACGCGGCGGCGCGCGCGGGCGACGGCCACGGGGCCGCCCAGCTCACGCCCGCCCGCTGCAGCCCGGAGTCGAGCGCGAGCGGCGCGAAGGCGTGCACGAGGTAGATGCCGTAGCTGATGCGGCCGATCGCGATTGCCGCCGGGTGCGAGAGCACCCGCCCGGGCAGGCCGCCGACGCCGTCCCACGCGCGGTGGACGATCCAGGCGAACACCGCCGCCTGCGCCACCTGGCGCCAGGCCGCCACCGCGGCCGGCAGCAGGAAGCCGCCGGCTTCGACGACGCGCATGCCCAGCCACAGGCCGAGGCCCGCGACGCACGCCCACCCCCAGATCGGTCGCGCGCGGTCGCGAGTGCGCGGGGCCCAGAGCGTCCAGGCGACGAGCGCGCCGGCGCCCAGCGAATCGGCGCTGCCTGCCGGGACCAGCGCCCAGAACGGCTCGCTCAATCCGCGCGCGGCTGCGGCCGTCCTGGCCAGCGGTCCGGCGGCGACGGTCGCGACGAAGATCGGTCCGAGCCATCGCGCCGGCGCCCAGACCACGAGCCACGGCCAGACGAGGTAGAACTGCTCCTCGACCGCCAGGGACCAGAAGTGACTCAGGTGGCCCTGCCACGCCGCCTGCCTGGCGATGTAGACGTTCGACAGATACGCCGCGTGCCAGGGCCACGTGGCGGCCACGAGCGGCACCCCGGCGAGCCACGCCAACCCCAGCACGGTGTAGAACGCCGGAAACAGGCGCAGCGCCCGGCGCAGGTAGAAGCGGACGACGGCCCGGCCGCGGGCCGGCTCGTCGCGCAGCCCGAGCAGGATGCGCGTGATGAGGAGGCCGCTCAGGACGAAGAACAGGTGGACGCCGGCGCCGAACGGGACGCCGACCTGGTAGGCCGGCAGCCAGTGGGAGTACGCGACGGCGGCGACCGAGACCGCGCGCAGGCCGTCGAGCTGCGGGACGTATCGCCGATCGCCGGACGCCGTGTCAGTAGCCACGCGCGGGATCGACCGCCCACAGCAGGGGCGTGCCGCGCTCCCACCGCCGGACGTTCCGGGCGAAGAGATCGACCACCTCGAACCAATGGCCGGCCCGGAAGCCCGAGGTGTGCGGCGTGACGATCACGTGCGGCGTGTGCCACAGCGGGGACTCCGGTGGCAGCGGCTCCTCGGCGAACACGTCGAGCGCGGCGCCGGCGAGCCTGCCCGCGGCCACCGCGTCGGCCAGCGCCTGGCCGTCCACCAGCTGACCGCGCGCGATGTTCACGAGCCGCGCCCCGGGCTTCATCCGTCCCAGGCGCGCCCGGTCGAGGAGCGCGTCGGTCTCCCCCGTGAGCGGCGCCGCCACGACGACCACGTCCGCCTCGGCCAGCAGCGCGTCGAGCCCCTCCGGTCCCCACACCCGCTCCACGCCCTGCGGCACCGGGCGCGACGGGTCACGCCGGGTCGCGACCACGCGCATGCCGAAGGCCGTCGCCAGCCGCGCGACCTCGGTCCCGATCGACCCCAGGCCCACGAGACCGAGCGTCCGTCCGCGCAGGACCGACGGGAGCAGCGGCCCGCCGAACTCGTGCTGCGACCACCGGGCCTGCCGTTGCCGCTCGAATGCGAGCGGCAGCCGGCGCGTCATCGCCAGCAGCAACGCGAGGACGTGCTCGGCGATTGGCGTGGACTGGATGCCGCGGGAATTCGACACGGCCACGCCGCGCGCGGCGAGCGCGTCGAGGCACAGCGTGCCCACGGCGACAGCCGACGTGTGGACCCAGCGGAGCCGCGGCGCCCGCGCCAGCTCGGCCTGGTCGAGCACCCACGTGAAGGCGACGTCGCACGACGCCAGCCCGGCCTCCCGTTCGGCGGGCGTGGTCGCATGCAGGACCTCGTGGTCGGGCAGGAGCGTTCGCAGGCGCGCGACGGCGTCGTCGGGAATCTGCCAGGCCTCGACCGGCTGGCGGATCGAGACGAGGACCGTCACCGGCGCCCGGGGCGCGCGGTCCGTCGGAACTCGCCGGACCGGCCGCCGCGCTTCTCGTCGAGTTGAATGCGCTCGATGACCATGCCCTTGTCGATGGCCTTGAGCATGTCGTAGACGGTGAGCGCCGCCGCGGCTACCGCGGTGAGGGCCTCCATCTCGACGCCGGTCTTCCCCTGGGTCCGGACGGCCGCGCGGATCGCGATCCCGCGCGCGGTGTGGGTGAGCTCGACGTCGATGCCCGTGAGCGGCAGGGGGTGGCACAAGGGCACGATCGACGCGGTGTGCTTGGCCGCCATGATGCCGGCCAGCCGCGCCGCCTGGAGGGGGTCGCCCTTCTTCAGGCGCCCCGCGCGCACGGCCCGACGGGTCGCGGCCGACAGCAGGACGTGGCCGGAGGCCACGGCCTCGCGAGCCGAGTCGGGCTTGTCGCCGACGTCCACCATCCGGAGGCGGCCGTGGGCGTCCGCATGCGTGAGTCGCGCCGGCGCGGGCATGGGCTCTCCTTCCCTGGCGTGGAAACGAGTCAGGACGCCGCGTCGCCCTGGGCCAGGAAGAACGAGAGGCCCTCGAGCGACACGGTCAGGTCGACGCTCTTCAGCTTGATGCCGTCCGGCACCCGCAGGGAGCCGGGCGAGAAGTTCAGCACGGCCTTCACGCCGCTCCCCGCCACCTGGTCGAGCACGTGCTGGGCGGACTCGGCCGGCACCGCGAGCACGACGATGTCCACGTGCTCCTTCTTCAACACCTTGCGGATGTCCCGGATGTCGTGGATGGGCACGCCGGCGCGCGATCGAACGCCGATCTTCTGCTCGGCGCTGTCGAACATCGCCACGATCTCGAAGCCCTCGCGGCGGAACCCCGGATAGTCGGCGAGCGCCATGCCGAGGTTGCCCGCGCCCATCACCGCCACCTTCAGCTTGCGGTCGAGGCCCAGGATGCGCCGCAGCTGCAGCTTCAGGTCCTTGACGTAGTAGCCGACGCCGCGCACGCCGAACTCCCCGAAGTAGGCCAGGTCCTTGCGGATCTGCGCGGCGTTCAGGTGGAAGCGCTCGGCCAGCGCCTGCGACGACGTCGTCTCGACGCCGTCGGCCTCGAGCTGCGTGAGGCACCGGAGATACACGGACAGGCGGCCGGTCGTGAGCTCAGAGACCTGATCGGCGGCGGCCTTCCGCTTGTTCTGAGAATTCACAAGCATCGCCAGAATACGGCAAACCGGTGAAGCCGGTAAAGACGAGACTGCGCTACCATCGCCGCCTATGGCTCAACGACCCACGGCACCGGCCCCAGGCCCGGCGGCCACGAAGGCCTTCTCGCCCTACGTCCGGGCCGATCAGTCGATGGCGGAGTTCACGGGAAAGGCCATCGCCCTCGGCGTGCTGTTCGGTCTCATCTTCGGCGCCTCCACGGTCTACCTGGGACTGCGCGCGGGCCTGACGGTGTCGGCGTCGATCCCGATCGCGGTGCTCGCGATCTCGGTGCTCAAGCGGCTCGGGGGGTCGACGATCCTCGAGAACAACATCGTCCAGACGATCGGCTCGGCGGGCGAATCGGTGGCCGGCGGCGTCGTGTTCACCATCCCGGCGCTGATCTTCCTGGTGCCCGAGGGGCCGCGCTACTTCACCTATACGCAGATCACGATGCTCGCCTTCGCCGGGGGCATCCTCGGCGTCCTGATGATGGTGCCGCTCCGGCGCGCGCTGATCGTCAAGGAGCACGGCGTCCTGCCCTACCCCGAAGGCACGGCCTGCGCCGAGGTGCTGGTGGCCGGCGAGCGCGGCGGGAAGCTGGCCGGGCTCGTCTTCAGCGGCCTCGGCATCGGCGCGCTGTGGAAGTCGCTGACCACGATCTTCAGCCTGTTCCTGGCCGAGGTCGGCTACTCGATGCCGCGGACCAGCCAGTTCCCGAACGCCACGCTCAACGTGGACATCTCACCCGAGTACATGGGCGTCGGCTACGTGATCGGCCCGCGGATCGCCGGAACCATGGTGGCCGGCGGCGTGCTGTCGTGGCTGGTCCTGCTGCCGCTGCTGTCCCTGCTGGGCGCGGCCATCCCGGCGCCGTTCCCGCCCATCCATCCGAACTTCGCGAACAACCCGGCCACGGGCCAGCCCTTCCTGATTTCGGAGATGGGCCCGGGCCAGATCTGGAGCGCCTACATCCGCTACATCGGCGCCGGCGCCGTGCTCGCGGCCGGACTCATCACGCTGGCGCGGACGCTGCCGACCATCGTGGCGTCGGCCCGCGAAGGGCTCAAGGGCCTCGGCGCCGGCGGCGGAGACACCCAGGTGCGCACCGAGCGCGACGCGTCGATCACGGTGGTGCTCGGCGGCTCGCTGCTCCTGGCCGTGTTCCTGGCGCTGGCGCCCGGGCTGCCGACCCAGGGCAACGTCCTCGTCTCGATCCTGATCGTGCTCTTCGGCTTCTTCTTCGCGACGGTCTCGTCGCGCATCACGGGCCTCATCGGCTCGTCGTCGAACCCCATCTCGGGCATGACGATCGCGACGCTGATCATCACGTGCCTGATCTTCGTGACCCTCGGCTGGACCGGCAACGTGTACGCCCCGGTGGCGCTCTCGGTCGGCGCCATCGTCTGCATCGCGGCCGCCAACGCCGGCAACACCTCGCAGGACCTCAAGACCGGCTACATCGTCGGGGCCACCCCGCTCTACCAGCAGATCGGCCTCGCGATCGGCGTCGTGACGTCCGCCTTCATCATCGGCATGACCGTGCTCTACATGCACCGCGTCTTCGGCATCGGATCGCAGGCCGTCGCCGCGCCGCAGGCCACGCTCATGGCCACGCTCATCCAGGGGCTCCTGTCGCAGAACCTGCCGTGGGGCCTCGTGCTCGTCGGCGTCTTCATCGCCGTGACGCTCGAGCTGTGCGGCATCCACTCGCTGTCGTTCGCCGTGGGCGCTTACCTGCCCATCGCGACGACGGCCCCGATCTTCATCGGCGGCCTGGTGCGCTGGTGGGTGGAGCGCAAGACCGGCGTGACGCAGGACTCGGACATCAGCGCCGGCACCCTCTTCAGCTCCGGCCTGATCGCCGGAGGGTCGCTGGCCGGGATCCTGTTCGCGGTGCTGGTTGGCCTGGAGCAGCAGGGGTATCCCCTGCTGAGCGGGTTCCAGTCCGTCGGCAACGCCCTGCCCTTCCTGCACGGCGAGGGGGCGATGGGCCACGTGTTCGGGGCAGCCCTGTTCCTGGCCCTGGCCGTGATCCTCGCGCGCGCCGGGCAGCGCTCGATGGACTGACGCGAGCTCGCGTCCCGAGCGGGACCGCCGGGGTGCCGCCCGCGGTCAATTCACGATGCGGACGGCGTAGACCAGCGTTTCGGTGAGGCTGCCGGAGGTCGCGGTCAGCTCCAGCACGTAGTCACCGGCGGCCAGCGGCGCGAACGCCACGTCGGCGACGACGACGCGGCTCCGGCTGGCTTCGTCGACCCGGTCCGTGACCGCGACGGGCACCCGCATGGGCTGCTCGGCCGCGTTCAGCAGGCGGCCCGTGACCGTCGCGTCGGCCGCCAGCTTGGCCACCGTCAGGGACAGGCGCTCGGTGCGGCGGAACCGTGGATCGGCCGTGGGCTCGTAGGTCCGGCCCGTGCCGGGTCCGCGACGCGAGGCCGTCGGTGCGCTGCCGAGCAGCGCCGCGGGGCCCGGGACGTCCACGATGGTCCCCGCGGTGATGCCAGCCCGCCCGCTGGACGTCCCCGCGCTGACACGCACCTGATACCGTCCGGGCCTGAGCGTCTCGCCCTCGGGAAGGGTGAAGGCATGGATCCGTTGTCCCGGCTCGAGCGTTGCCTTGACCGACGCTCCGCGGCGGCCGGTGCCATCGGCGGGCTCCACCTCGACCACCATCTCGCCCCCCTTCGACCACTCCGGCTGGGCCGCGGTGGCGCGGTCGAGTTCGACGACCACCGCGATATCGCCGCGGCCGCCTCCCGCCTGGAGGTAGATCGGAGGCGGGCGACGGGAGACGGGCAGCCGTGACAGGGCGCCCCCCGCCGACGTGGACGGCCCGGGACGGGTCGACGACGAGGTGCCCAGTGCCGACGGAGACGATGGCGGACCCGCCTGGCGCGCGGAGGCCGCCAGGTAGCCCGCGCGCGTGCGGACGGTCGCGCCCGGACGCCGCACCCGCACGGTGAGCCGTCGATACCGGCCGTCCGGCTTCGCGTTGGTCGGCGCGTAGCCCAGCAGGTAGTACGGCCCCACGTCACCGGACAGTCGTGCCTCGGCGGCCCCCGCCGCCTCGGACGAGATCACGGCGCCGACGGTGTCCGCGGCCAGATCGCGGAGCGCCCCGCGGCGGCGGGCGTCGCCGCGCACGTCGGGCGCGGGCCGCTCCGGGGCCGGCGCATCGGACAGCGACAGGCTACGGGGCTCCACCGGATAGAAACTGATCAGGGCGCGGTTCGCCCGCTGCAGCATCAGCCGGAATTCCATCGACAGGTCCGCCAGCGCGACGAGCGAGCGCTCGCGTTCGCACCACAAGCTCGGCCCGGCGGCATCGTCGGGCGGCGGGTCCGACGCGGGCGCCTTGGCGCCGCGGGCCCCTTCGGCGGCCCGGCGCGGGGGCGTGAGGGCGCGCGCAAGGTGCTCGTCGGGCGACGGGAGCGTCCAGCCGTCGCTCAGCAGGAACACGTAGGTCCGCTCGCCGTCGAGGGACTCGATCTCATCGCTCAGGTCGTTCAGGGCCTCGAGCGTCTGCCGCTCGCGGCGGCGCGCGATGAGCGCGTCGGCCAGGCCCGCCGTGTCGCCGCGATCGGGATAGCAGGCGTGGAGGTCGGCCTCGTGGGGATCGGGACGGTCCCCCCAGGCCCACGATGCGCCCATCATGGCCGGGATCGGCGCGGTGCGCGGCGAGAAGGTCATGTTCCGCGCCGACATCTCGGGCGTCATCACGCCGACCAGATCCCGCTCCCCCACGACACGATCCAGCAGGTCGCCGACCGGGGTGGGCGTCGGAGCCCGCTCCTGGCGCCGCGCGTGCAGGGTGTCGAGGAACAGCACGAACCGCCGGGCGTCGCGCGCCGGCGCGGGCGCTGCCCCGCCGGGCGCCGCCGCATCCGACACCGGCCGGATGAGCTCGAACGACGAGAGCGGCTGGGGGACGTTGTCCTCCAGCACCTCGAAATCCGCCTGGGTGAGATCCGTGACGGCCCGGCCGTCCTGCTCGACGAGGACGTCGAGTCTCACGGGCGGAGCGCCGGGAGACGGCGACTGCGCAAACGGCAGGCCGGTCAGGCCGACGACTGCCAGCGCGACAGTCGCCGTGAGGCTGGGACGGACGACGATCACGGAACGGCCTCCCGTTCCATGGTAGCGCCGAAGCGCCGCTCAGCGCAGATACTTGCGGGCGATGAGATCGCTCACCGGGATGTCGATCTGCTGCGAGACGAGCGGGAGGCGGATGTCGAGGCGCGCGTCGGGGCGCGCGGGCCTCGCATCGCGCACCTCGTAGACGACCAGCGCGGTCCCGTCGCGAAGCCGCCGATCGCTCGAATGCACGGGCAGGCGCATGCGCTCGACGTAGCCGGGGGTGCGCAACTCGTCGCGCAGCCAGTTGTGGACGGTGGACTCGCTGGGCCGATCCTCGATCACCACGTAGCCGACGCCGAACCTGACGAGCGTGTCCCGCACCTCGGCCGGGCTCGACACGCGGTCCTCGGCGGCGACGGATCCCATGAACGACGTGGTCAGCACCTTGTCCGCGCGCAAGACGACGGTTCGGCGCGCCGGGTCGTGCTTGCGGACGAAGAAGGTGAAGAAGCCGGTGTCGACGTCGCCCGCGAACAGGACGGTCGATCCGCGCGGCTCCGCCACGACGTGCGCGGCCGCCGCCTCGTACCCGTCCAGCCCGGGCAGCCGTACCTGGCTGGCACCGACGGCCTGCACGGCCACGGCGCCGGCCGCCGCGAGCCCGGCGACCACGCGGCCTCGCCCGAGCAGCGGCGACGCCAGGGCGCCGACGCCGAGGGCCCAGGCCGGGATCCAGTAGATCGACAGGCGGGCCGGGTCCAGCGAGAAGGCGACGAGCGCCAGGAACGCCGCCGTGGTGAGGATCCACACGAGGACCAGACCGGTGGCGGCGTGGCGTCTGGCCAACATGGCCACGATGCCGACGGTCGCCGCGCCGAGCACGAGGGGCGAGAAGTGGGCGGCGGCCGCGGTGTCCACCGCCCACAGGGCCAGGCGCATCCGGCCCGACTCGCCGACCGACTGGGCGAGCCCGCTCGCGAGCGCCATGTTGAACGGCGAGAGATACAGCGTGATGGGCACGAGCGGCGCGGCGATGAGGGCCGCGGCCGCGGCGGAGCCGAGGACGTCGGCGCGCAGCAGGCGGCGCCATCCCACCCGCCACCAGACGTGGATCGCCAGGGCCGGGACGGCGATGGCCGCGATCTGCTTGGCCCAGACGGCCGCCGCCGCGAGCAGCGTGGCGGCGACGATGGACCGCGAGCGCTTGTCCTCCGCGAAGCGGTGGCAGTGGTAGGCCGCGCCCGTGATGAGGGACAAGGCCGGGAGCTCGGTCATGACGCTCTGCGCGAGCTCGACCAGGATGGCGCTCGTCGCCATCGTCAGCGCGGCCGCCGCGCCCGCCCACTCGTCGTCGAAGAGCTCGGCCGCGAGCTTGTACATGTAGACGAGGCCGAGGAGGAAGAAGCCGAGCGACACCAGTCGGCCGCTCGTCACCGACACGCCGAACAGGGCGAATGCCGGCACCTCCGCCAGCGCGATGAGGAAGGGGTGGTGCCCGAGGGACAGTGCCGGGTAGCGGGCGTAATAGTAGCGGGCGTACTCGAACGCTTCCGAGGGTGACGGCAGGTCGCGCAGCAGGTCGAGGAAGAACACGCCGTTCATGAGGTGACGCGGCATGTCACCCTGGAGCGACACGTAGTGTTCGTCCCCGAGCCTCACCCCGGCCAGCCAGACCGCCACGAGCAGGCAGCCGAGCAGCGGCAGCGGGACGCGGCGGCGCGACGGACGGCCTGGAGCCTGCGACGGCGCCGGCGTCATGGGGCCGACGCCCCGTCGGGGCTCCAGCGCGGAATCGGCTGCTCGGCCGCGGGCTCGATCGGCAGCGTCCAGGGCGTCGTGACGCCGAAGCGCCTGCCGGCCGTGTAGAGCGCGCGACCGACGACGTACGAGACGCCGTTGCACAGGTGGTGCACGGCATGCGCCACGACGGCGCCACCCGCGAAGAGCGCGCCGCGAAGGCGTAGGAAGTAGCCGTAGTAGGGGGCGTTCAGCGCGAGGAGCCCCGCGAGCGGCAGCGGGAGCACCCACCACGCCCACCGCATCCACACGCCGGCGACCAGGCAGATGGCGCACACGTAGGCGCACACGACCGAGGCCCGGAGCGCCCAGCCCAGGTTCAGATCGGCGGACATGCCGTATCGCTGGATGAGCTGCGTCCACGGCACGCCGCGGTCGCGGACGTCGGACACGATTACCGATCGCACGGTCCAGCGCTTCAGGTGCTTGCCGTTCAGCCCAGGGTCGATGACGATCCGTCCACCCGTCCGGGTCAGGCGGTAGCCCAGGTCGATGTCCTCGACCGACGGACGGCGGAACCGCTCGTCGTAGCCGCCGATGGCCCGGAACGCCCCTGCCGCGACGGCGCCGAGCCCCGCCCAGAACGTGCGCGCCTCGCCGGCCCCCTGGAGGTGAACGAAGCGATGCTGCAGGTTGCGGTACTGCGACATGAACCCTGGCGCCTCGGGTGCCTCGTCGTACGCCCCGAACACCCCGACGGCGCCGGGGTTGGCGTCGAAGAACCGCTCCACCCGGTCGACGACGCCCCGCTCGGCGATCACGTCGCCGTCCACGAACAGGAGATAGCGGCCGGCCGCGACGCTGGCGGCGCGGTTTCTCGCAACGGCCGGCCCGCAGGCGGTGGGCCAGTGGATGCGCACGGCCCCGAACTCGTCGGCCACCGGCTCCCAGTGCTCCACCGGGCCGTCGGCCGCCACGAGCAGCTCGGTGGTGGCCGCTCGATGCCGGAACGGCTCCAGGACGCGGCGGAGCATCGCGACGTCGCGGTGGAACGGGACGATGACGGTGGTGATGACTGGCGCGCTCACGTCACTGTCCGTCCGCTGGTATCGGCCCCTGGAGCGCCCGTCGTAAGGCGCCCGGCTGTCACGACCACGCCCGGCGCCGTCAAACCGTGAAGCGGCGTGCCGGCGACGCCCCCCTCGCGGACGTGCGCCGCGCCGCTCGCCTTGGCGGCCGCACGAGCGCTGAAAGTCGACGATTCAGGCCGAAGCGCACTTTTGTCGCTCTTCAGATAGACTTTGAACTCGCGCTGACGCTGCCATTGTGGCACACGATCTGCACGCATAAAGCGCCGGACCCTCGCGGCGGCTCTTCGCGCCCCGCGGTGGACACGGCGTGCCCGGCGATGGCGGGCCTGGCCCGTCACCCGGTCGTGCCGGGCGGAGTTCCCCCGCTGCCGGCCGGCCACCGGGCCGTCCGCGCATGGGTGGTGGAGAGGAGCAGGAATGGCAGCGCGCACCGTCGCCCAGTACGCGGCAGGTGACCGGGTGGTCGTCATTGGCGGGGGCCCCGCGGGGCTCACCGCAGCGTACCAGATGGCGAAGATGGGATGGCCCGTCACGGTCCTCGAGGCCGATGACATCCTGGGCGGCATCTCGCGCACTGCGCAGTACAAGGGCTACCGGTTCGACATCGGCGGGCACCGGTTCTTCACGAAGATCGCCCCGGTCGAGGCCTTGTGGCACGAAATCCTCGAGTCCGAGTTCATCTCGGTGCCGCGCCTGTCGCGCATCCACTACAACGGCAAGTTCTTCGACTATCCGCTCAAGGCCGGCAACGCGCTCTCGGGCCTCGGACCGTTCAACGCGATCCGCATCTTCCTGAGCTACCTCTGGTGGCACTACAAGCCCTACCCGGTCGAAGAGAACTTCGAGCAGTGGGTCACCAACCGCTTCGGCAAGCGGCTGTTCGAGATCTTCTTCAAGACCTACACCGAGAAGGTGTGGGGCATCCCGTGCACCGAAATCCGCGCGGAGTGGGCGGCCCAGCGCATCCAGGGCCTGTCGCTCGCCAAGGCCATCCTGAACGCCACCGCGCTGAACCGGCGCTCCACCGACATCAAGACGCTCATCCACGAGTTCCAGTACCCGCGCCTGGGCCCAGGCCAGATGTGGGAGGCGTGCGCGCGCAAGATCGAGGCGCTCGGCGGCCGGGTCCTCCTCGGCCACTACGTCACGGGCATCGAGCGCCGCGGCGATCGCATCGTGGCCGTACGCGCGGCCACCCCCGAGGGCGAGCGGCGGTTCGAGGCCGAGCACTTCTTTTCGACCATGCCCGTGCGCTCCCTGGTCCGGGCCTTCGATCCGGCCGTGCCGCCCGCCGTGAAGGCGGACGCGGAGGGCTTGAAGTACCGCGACTTCCTCGTCGTCGCCCTGATGCTCGACAAGGAGGACCTGTTCCCGGACAACTGGATCTACATCCACACGCCCGGCGTGAAGGTGGGGCGCATCCAGAACTTCAACAACTGGTCGAAGGCCATGGTGCCCGAGCCCGGCACGACCTGCCTCGGCATGGAGTACTTCTGCTTCAAGGGTGACGGTCTCTGGGAGAGCCCCGACGCCGACCTCGTCGCGCAGGCCGCCCGGGAGCTCGAGGCGCTGGGCCTGGCCCGGGCGGCGGACGTCAAGGACGGCGCGGTCATCCGGATGCCCAAGGCCTACCCCATCTACGACTCCACCTACCGGCAGCATCTCGACGGCGTCCGCGCCTACATCGACCCGATGGTCAACCTGCATACCGTCGGCCGGAACGGCATGCACAAGTACAACAACCAGGACCATTCGATGCTGACGGCGATGATGGCCGTGCAGAACATGCAGGGCGCGTCGCACGACATCTGGGAAGTGAACACGGACTTCGAGTACCACGAGGAGCAGAAGCTCGAATCGCCCAAGGTCGCGGTGGGCGCAGGTGCGTAGTGCGCGCACCGGGCCACCATCGGCCGCCGGCGCTCGGCGCTGACCAGGGACGTCCCGCGATGACTGTGGGCGTGGACGCCACGTGCTGGGCCAACGCCCGCGGCTACGGCCGCTTCACGCGCGAGCTCCTGCCCGCGATGGCCGCCGCCGCGCCGGAATGGCGGTTCCGGTGCTTCGTGGACGCCCGCGCGCACGCGGCGTTCGACCTGCGGGCCGCCAACGTCGAGTGCGTGGAGGTGGCGCAATCGGTCTCGCCGACCTCGGCCGCCTCCGCCGACGGCAACCGCTCCCCCGTGGACATGCTGCGGCTGACGCGCGCCGTGGCCGCCCACCCGTCGACGGTGTTCTTCTCGCCGTCCGTGTACACGTTCTTCCCGCTGCCGCCTCGGATACGCTCCGTCGTCACCATCCACGACGCCATCGCCGAGCGCTTCCCCCATCTGACCCTGCCCTCGACGCGCGCGCGGCTGTTCTGGAACGCCAAGGTGTCGCTGGCCTTGTGGCAGGCGACGACGGTGCTCACGGTCTCTGACTTCGCGGCCTCGGAGCTGGTGGAAGTGCTGGGCGTGGACCGCCGCCGGGTGCGGGTGGCCGTCGAGGCGCCGTCGCCCATCTACCGGCCCAGCGAGTCGGCCGCCGACGTGGCCGAGGTGGCGGCACGGATCGGCCTCCCGGCGGGCGCGCGCTGGTTCACCTACGTCGGCGGCTTCAGCCCGCACAAGAACGTCCACGACCTGGCCGAGGCGCACGGGCGGCTGCTGGCGCGGCTCGGCGACGACACACCGTGGCTGGTCCTGGTCGGCGCGCTGTCGGGCGATCCGTTCCACGGCGGCCAGGGGCAGATCCGCGAGGCCATCGCGCGGGCGGGCAGCGCCGCCCGCGTGCTGTGGCCCGGGTTCCTGAGCGACGCGGACCTCCGCCACCTGCATTCGGGAGCCGTGGCGCTCGCGCTGCCCTCGATGAACGAGGGCTTCGGCCTGCCGGCCGTGGAGGCCGCGGCCTGCGGCTGTCCCGTGGTGGCCACCACGGCGAGCCCGCTGCCGCAGCTGCTGGACGGCGCGGGCCGCTTCGTCCCGCCCGGCGACGTGGACGGCCTGACCGAGGCGCTCGCAGTGCTGGCGACCGACGCGCCGGCGCGGACGCGCATGGCCGACGCGGCTCGGGCGCGGACGTCTCGGTTGTCGTGGGCGTCGTGCGCGCGGGCCGCCCTGGACGCGCTCGAGGAGGCCGCGCGGTGAGCCTCCGCATCGCGTCGCTGACCACGTTCTTCCCGCCGTACAACTTCGGCGGCGACGGCATCGACGTGCAGCGAACGGCCCGCGTGCTGGCCGGACGCGGACACCGCGTGACGGTCATTCACGACACCGACGCCTACCGCACCTTGACCGGGGGTGACCCGCCGCCGGCGCCGCCGGATCCGGACCTGGAGATCGTCCCCCTCCGCAGCTCGTCGCCGCGCCTGTCCACGCTCCTCACGCACCAGCTCGGCCGGCCGGTCATGCAGGCCGGCGCGCTGGCCGCGCTCGACCGCACGCGCGAGTTCGACGTCGTGCTCTTCAACAACATGTCGCTCGTCGGAGGTCCCGGCCTCCTCGGGTTCGGACGCGAGGCGGCGCGTGTGTACATCGCCCACGAGCACTGGCTGGTCTGCGAGTCCCACGTGCTCTGGCGGCACAACCGCGAGGCCTGCACCGCACGCGAGTGCCTCCGGTGCGTCACGGCCCACGGCCGGCCGCCCCAGGCCTGGCGCTACACGGGCGCGCTCACGCGCGCCCTGGCCCGCGTGGACGCGTTCGTGGCCCGCAGCGAGTTCAGCCGCGCCAAGCACGCCGAGTTCGGCTTCCCGCGGCCGATGGACGTCGTCCCATACGGCGTGCCGATGCCAGCCGCTCCGGTCTCTGGACCCTCGCCACACCCGCGGCCGTACTTCTTCTTCGCGGGACGGCTGGAAGCCATCAAGGGCGTCGAGGACGTGATCGACGCCTTCACGGGCGACACTGGCCCGGACCTCGTCATCGCCGGCGCCGGCACCCTGGACGACGCGCTCAGGGCTCGCGCCGCCGGCCGCCCGCGGGTGCACTTCGTGGGCCGGCTTCCGGCCGATCGGCTCGCGCCGTACTACCGGCACGCGCTCGCGTCGCTCGTGCCGTCGAAGGGCTTCGAGACCTTCGGCATGGTCGCCATCGAAGCCCTGGCGCAAGGCACGCCCGTCATCGCCCGGCGGCTCGGGCCCCTCCCGGAAATCGTCGAGGCCACCGGCGGCGGCGTCACCTTTGCCACGGCCGCCGAGCTCTCGGCGCACCTCGACGCCTACGCCCGCGACCCCGCGGCCGCCCGTGCGCACGGCGAGCGGGGCCGCCTGGCCGCGATGGCCCTCTACAACCCGGATCACGTCACCTCGCAGCTCCTCGAGGTGATCGAGCGCGAGGTGAACCGGACGCGGGCAGTCCGCCACGCCCCAGGACCACGGTGATGCGGGCCATCCTCACCTACCACTCGATCGACGACTCGGGCTCCTCCATCTCGGTCGCGCCGGCCGCCTTCGTGCGACACGTCGACTGGCTGGCGAGCGGCGCGGTCTCGGTCGAGCCGCTCGAGGCCCTGGCGGCCGGGGCCGATTCCACGACCGACGGTCGCGATCGCGTCGCCCTGACCTTCGACGACGCCTTCGCCAACTTCGGCACCGTCGCCTGGCCGCGCCTCGAGGCGGCCGGTGTTCCCGCGACCGTTTTCGTGGTGAGCGGCCATGTGGGCCGCACGAATCTCTGGAGCGGCCAGCCGGCTCCGGGCATCCCCGAGCTGCCGCTCCTCTCGTGGGACGCCCTGGGGACGCTGGCTGAGCGCGGCGCCGACGTCGGCGCGCACTCGCGCACGCACCCCTCGCTCGCGGCCTTGTCCGCCGGCGCGCTGGACGACGAGGTCGACGGCTGCCGCCAGGATCTGTCCGCCCGCCTCGGCCGTCCGCCCAGGGCGTTCGCCTACCCCTTCGGCGACGTCTCACCGGAGGCGGAGCGGGCCGTGTCCGCCGCGTTCGCGCTGGCGTGCACCACCGAGTACCGCCCGATCGATGCGGGCGATTCCGTGCACCGCCTGCCGCGGCTGGACATGTTCTACTTCCAGCAGCCGGGTGCGCTCGACGACTGGGGGCGGCCCGCGTTCCTCCGGCGGATCGCGCGCCGACGGGCGCTGAGGGCGCTCCGGCGCTGGTGGCCGGCCACCCGCCCCGCACGCGAGAACCGCGAGGCCGCAGGCCGGTAACGGCTGCTATCATTGGACGCGAAGGAGACACGCGTGTCGCCCACTCCGCCGACCGGGATCGAAGCCGAGCTCGCCGAGACGATGCAGATGGCGATCGCCCCGGTGCACAAGGCCGCGCTCGGCGTGGCCACCGGGCTCGTCGCCGGGCTGATCGTGGCGGCGGCCACGGCCTTCATCGTGGTGGTCCAGCCCATCCCGGCGCCGCGGCTCGACCTGCTCGCCAACTACTTCTACGGCTACACCGTCTCGTGGCGCGGCGCGCTCGTGGGCTTTTGCTGGGCCTTCCTGGTCGGCTTCGTCGGCGGCTGGTTCGTGGGCTTCGTCCGCAACTTCGTCACGGCGGTGTGGGTGTTCTTCGTCCGCGCGCGGGCGCAGTTCTCACGTAACTTCCTCGATCACATCTAGCAGCGCCATATGACCGAGCACCTGCAGCAGGACGAGATCCAGGAGATCAGGAAGTCGCTCGTGCGGTTCAGCGAGCAGGGCTGGGGCCTCGCGTTCGGCTCGGTGTCGGCCCTGGGGCTGTTCGTGGCCACGATCTGGCTGGTCATCCGGGGCGGCATCAACGTCGGCGAGCACCTCAACCTGCTCGGCATCTATCTTCCAGGCTACAGCGTGAGCTACGGCGGCGCCGTGATCGGCTTCGTCTACGCGTTCGTCATCGGCTACGGGGCGGGCCGCACGATCGCCACCGTCTACAACAAGTTCCTGCCGCACTGACGCGGCGGGTCAGGCGCCGGCGCCCGCCCGGGAGATCGGCTCCGCCGACGGCGGAGCGACAGCGCGTCGGATCCAGCCGAACAGCCAGCGGGCGATCGCCAGGATCACGACGAGCGCGGCCAACGTGACGGCGAAGGCCGCCACGGGATACGCCAGCGCGAGCGCGCCCAGCCCGAAGACGAAGGCGTCGCCCGCGAGGCTCAGCCCCCAGTTGGTGAAGGGCTCGGGGCTGACGTTGACGGCGGCTCTGGTGCCGGCCTTGGTGAGGTGCCCGCCCGCCGCGATCGTCCCCCCGAGCAGCGCCACCAGGCCCTGCACCCACGGCGAGGCCTCGCCCAGGGTCGTCACGGCGATGAGCGCGCCGCCCAGCGGCCGCACGAGCGTGTGGGCCGTGTCCCACATCGTGTCCACCCACGGCACCTTGTCGGCCACGAACTCGACGACGTACAGCGCGAGGGCCCCGCCGATGATCCAGGGGTTGTCGAACGCCGCGAACTGCGGCGGGAGGTCGACGAGGCCGAAACGCGTCGCCAGCCCCAGCATCGCGACCGTCGCGTAGAGATTGACGCCCGCCGCGAGCGAAAACCCGAGCGTGCGGCCGGCCGTGGCGAGCAGATCCATAGGGTGCCCCTCCCCTGACTCCCTCAGCGCTCCCCGGGTCTCACGGGTCCTTGCGCCAGGAGGGTCTCGATGGCGCTGCGGACACGGACGATGAGGTCGTCGCGATCGTCCAGCGTGAGGCCGGCGGTGTCAATGGGATCGCCGATCCGCACGGACACCGTCACGGGCCGGACGATCGGACTGCCCTTCTGCATGGCGGCCCGCCCACCCGTGATGGCCACGGGCACGATGGGGGCCTGCGCCTTGATGGCCATGATGAAACCGCCCTTCTTGAAGGGCAGCAGCTGGTCGGTCCGGCTGCGGGTGCCTTCCGGGAAGATCAAGAAGGAATTGCCCTCGCGGATCGACGCCGCGGCCCGCTCGATCGAGCCGAGAGAGCGCTCGCGGCTGTCGCGATCGACGGGCACGAACCCGCCGGTCTCCATGACCAGCCCCAGTACCGGCAGCTTGCGGAGTTCGGCTTTGAAGAGGATATGGAGCCGCGGGTGCAGCACGCGGTACAACACGGGCGGGTCCACGTTGCTCTGGTGGTTCGCGCAGAAGACGACGGCGCGGCCGGTGGGTCGCCGGCCCGCGACCCGGGAACGGATGCCGGCGACGCCGAGGGCGATGGCGACCCCGCCGTGGCCGAGCACGTACAGCAGGCCCTTCCACCGGAGGGGCAGCGCCACGGCCAGGCCCAGGCTGCCGGCCACGAGGACGTAGAGGGAGGCGGCCAGATAGGCCGCCGCCGAGCGGACCGCTGCAATCGCGGTCGCCACTACCTGCGGCACGTGCCCCTCGTCGCGGTCATGGGCTGAACAGACGAATGCCCGGCGCGGACGTGGGTCCGGCCGGGCATCGTCGGTTCCTGCGTGGGCGTTACGACGCGCGCGCCTGGCGCGCCTTGGCGGGCGCGGCGGCGGCCTGGATGGCACTCGGCTTGACCGCCTTCAGGGGCGCCTTCTCGGCGACCACCTTCACGGGCGCGGCCTTGGCGGCCTTGGCCTCGGCGCGCTGCGCGTTCTTGGCCTTGACGTTGAAGCACTGCTCGAGCGCCTTCTCGACACGGTCCTCGATCTCGCCAGGCGTGACGCGCATGACCTCGGAGACCTCCGAGACGATGAGTGCCTTCGCCCGGTCCAGCATCCGCTTCTCGCGGAACGACAGGGTCTTCGACTTGGCGAGGAAGGTGAGGCTCTTCAGGACGTCCGCCATGTCGGCGATGGACCCGCTCCGCATCTTGTCGGAGTTGTCCTTGAAGCGGCCCTTCCAGTTCGAGTGGTTGTCGATCTTGCCGTCGCCCAGCTTGCCGAAGAGCCGCTCGACCTCCTCGTCATCGATGGCGCGCCTGAGGCCGACGTTGTCCACGTTGGCCACCGGCACGAGCACCGTCGTGTCGTTGGACAGTATCCTGAGGTGGAAGAATCCGCACGTTGTGCCGAGGATGGTCTTCTCTTCGACCTTTTCCACGACACCGAGTCCGTGATTGGGGTAGATGACCTTGTCGCCGACCGAGAATGACACGTGGCCCCCGTTCCAGGAGTGGGTGGGTCAGAAGGGCGGGAGATAGCCCCGAAGACCTCGTCATTATAGCCCAGCCGAGGCCGATTGACCATGAAAAACGGCCGAAAACACGGCAATTCGGCGTGCGCGCCGTTGCACCAGAGCGTTTGACCTAAAACGACTGTGGGACAACGGGTTACCCGGGATGAAGTGTTGCCGCCGGGGTGGGCGTTTGCCGTTATTCTTGGCGCCATGCGCCGGTCCCGGACCGCCTGGTTCGTCGCCCTCGCCCTGGCCGCGGGCCTGAG